>CAZJFI010000146.1:0-4393 GCA_964545265.1 uncultured Phocaeicola sp. | reverse complement strand
GAAGCGAATTTGCAAGAAGGGGAACAAACAGAACTGGAGCAGGAAGCCGAGACATTGAGTCATGCAGAAGACATCAAAGCTGCATTATATAAAGCGGATCAAATCTTGTCGTCCGATGAAATGAGTCTGCTTTCGGCCACCAAGGAATGTATGCAGACCTTACAAGGATTGTCAAAAGTATATACTCCTTCACAAGAATGGACCAACCGTTTGGGAAGTTGCTATATTGAACTGAAAGACTTGTCACACGAAATAGCTAATGCCAGCGAAGATGTGGAATTCAACCCTACCCGATTGGATTATGTCAATGAGCGCTTGAATTTGATTTATTCCTTGCAACAGAAACATCATCTGCCTACAGTGGAAGAACTCATTGCACTGACCGAAGATTATCGGAAGCAATTGGATAATATCACTTCCTTCGATGACAGGATAGCCGAACTTACCCGCCAAAAGGAAGAATTATATAATAAGGTTATAAAACAAGCAAGCATCCTTACCCAACTGCGTCAAAAGGCAGCCAAAGAAGTAGAAGGGCAAATGCAACATTTATTGGTTCCGTTGGGTATGCCCAATGTACGTTTTGCCGTAGAAATGACCTTGCGCAACGAACCGGGAAGTAAAGGAATGGATAGTGTATCTTTCCTCTTTTCAGCCAATAAGAATGGAACATTGCAGCAAGTGTCGTCTATTGCTTCGGGAGGTGAAATAGCCCGTGTCATGCTTTCCCTTAAAGCCATGATAGCTGGAGCCGTTAAATTGCCCACCATCATATTCGATGAGATAGATACGGGTGTATCGGGATCCATAGCCGAAAAGATGGCCTTTATCATGCAGGAGATGGGACAAGCCGACCGTCAGGTAATCAGCATTACCCACTTGCCACAGATAGCAGCCAGAGGAACCACACATTATAAAGTGTATAAGGAAGATACGGATACAGGAACCAATAGCTATATCCGTCAACTGAACAATGAAGAAAGAACAAACGAAATAGCCCACATGTTGAGTGGTGCAACGCTGACCGAAGCTGCCCTCAATAATGCCAAGGCTCTATTAAATAATGAATCTATATGATAGAAAAGAATGAAATGATATTTGGTGTACGCGCTGTTATCGAGGCAATTCAAGCCGGAAAAGAAATAGATAAGATTCTGATCAAGCGCGATATGCAGAGCGAACTTTCCAAAGAATTGTTTGCAGCTTTGAAAGGAACGTTGATTCCGGTTCAACGTGTACCGGTAGAAAGAATCAACCGCATTACACGTAAGAACCATCAGGGAGTGATAGCCTTTATCTCTTCCATTACCTATCAACGGACAGAAGATTTGGTACCTTTCCTTTTCGAACGAGGAAAGAATCCGTTGCTCATCATGCTCGACGGCATAACCGACGTCCGTAACTTTGGTGCCATTGCCCGTACTTGCGAATGTGCCGGTGTAGATGCCATCGTTATCCCATCAAAAAACAGTGTGTCTGTAAATGCCGATGCCATCAAGACATCTGCAGGTGCCTTGCATACCTTACCTGTATGTCGTGAACAGAATCTTACCCAAACTATCAAGTTCTTGAAAGAAAGTGGTTTCAAGATTGTTGCTGCTACAGAAAAAGGTGATTATGATTACACCAAAGCCAACTATACCGACCCGGTATGTATCATTATGGGAGCCGAAGATACTGGTGTTCCTTATGAACACTTGGCCTTGTGCGATGAATGGATCAAGATTCCTATGTTGGGCAGCATTGAATCATTGAATGTATCGGTAGCTGCCGGTATTCTGATATACGAAGCCGTAAAACAACGCGGTTTCTCAAACGAATAACATTATGATTATGAAGAAAACTATCTGGATATGTATCTGTTGTCTGTTGACCCAGTGGGCAACGGCACAAGTAACCCCCAAGTGGGCCGAAAAGGCCAAGAAGGCCGTATTCTCCATCATCACGTATGATAAGGACAATAAAATAAAGGCAACCGGAAACGGTTTCTATATTGATGCAAATGGTACAGCGTTATCGGACTTTACGTTGTTCGAAGGAGCTGACCATGCTACTATCATTACTACCGATGGCAAGCAACAACCGGTAGAAGCCATTGCCGGTGCCAACTCCATGTACGATGTAGTGAAGTTCCGAACTCCTATGGCCAAGAAACAAGAAGTGCTGACCATTGCTTCCCAACCGGCCAAGGTAGGCGAAACCGTTTACTTGCTTCCCTACTCTACCCAAAAGGCTACCACTTGCCAAACCGGTAAAGTCACTTCTGTAGATAGCATCGGTAACAACTCTTTCTATTATACATTGGAGATGACTACCAATGAAAAGACCGTAAGCTGCCCCATTATGAATGCCAACGGAGAAGTATTGGGACTTATTCAAAAGAGTGTTTCTGATGAGAAAAAGGAAAGTTATGCTATCGGTGCCGGATATGGTGCCGCCTTGAGTGTTTCTGCCTTGTCGGCAAATGACCCAGCTTTGCAGAGCATAGCCATCAAAAAAGCATTGCCCGAAACCGAAGAACAAGCATTGGTATATCTGTTTGTATCTTCATCAACCATGGACAGAGAAAGCTACCTCACTTTATTGAACGATTTCCTTCAAGAATATCCTAATAGTTATGATGGATATATCCGTAGAGCTACCCTTTATATGAGTGGTGAAAATGCAGAACAATATCCTTTGGCGGTAGAAGATTTGGATAAAGCCGTTGAAGTAGCAGACAATAAAGCTGAAGCCCGTTTTAATGTAGCCAAGACACTTCATTCATACCTCATTTCGTTGAATGGTAAGGAACCATACGAAGCTTGGAGTTATGACAAGGCCTTGGAAATTGTCCGTCAAGCTATCCAAGATGATCCACAACCTCTATACATACAATTGGAAGGTGATATTCTTTTTGCCAACCAAAAATATGCAGAAGCATATGTAAGTTACGAAAAGGTAAATCAATCAAATATGGCCTCACCGGCTACATTCTATTCAGCAGCCAAGACCAAACAACTTATCGAAGGTACCGATTACAATGAAGTGATTGCCCTGATGGATAGTGCCATTGTACGCTTTACCAAGCCTTATACTTCCGAATCAGCCCCCTATTTCTTCGAACGTGCAGAAATGAAGGCCGAAGCTGGCAAGTACAGAGAAGCCGTTATGGATTATAATACTTTCTATGATGCTTTGCAAGGTGCTGTAACCGCTACTTTCTATTTCCAGCGCGAACAATCAGAATTGCAATGCCGCATGTATCAACAAGCCATCAATGACATTAACAAAGCCGTAGAAATGGAGCCAGAGAATCCAATGTTCTGGGTTGAAAAAGGCTCTGTACATATACGCTTCAACCAATTGGACGAAGCAATAACAGCTTTGAGCAAGGCCATTTCATTAAATGATAAGGAAGGTGCCGCTTACCGATTGTTGGGCTTTTGCCAAACCAAGCAAAAGAAAAACCAAGAAGCTTGTGCCAATTTTGCCAAGGCCAAGGAATTGGGCGATACTGTAGTAGATCAGTTAATTGAGAAATATTGTAAATAAAAGATTCCCCTTAAAAACTAACTTCCCCAAAAAGTAAGATGGAATACTTTTTGGGGAAGTTTTTTATTGATATCACTCCAACATGTTCCGAATTACTTGATATAAATGTAGGAGACACTCACGTGCCCCCTACATCAAAACCTATTTTGTTTAATGATGGAGTAAAACTCCGTTTAGATCAAATAATTTATATGTATTTATGATATTAAATGCAGGAGACACTCACGTGCCCCCTGACACAATTTTGGAAAGTTAATACCTTTATATAAATGTAGTATAAAAAGGTCAATTTATTAATTGTCATAATATGTTCTTGGTTGCAAGAACTTATGCGAAGTTAGGTATAATTAAGGAAGTGGGAATGATATGACATGTCGATAGTTTGTACGGAAGTGACTATATTTTGGACACCAGTTCTCGCTTCAGCAGTTCTATAATTTCTTCCGGTAAGGTGGTGAAGTCTATACCTTCCGCATTGAAAGGTAGTACAATATAAGGGGAAAGCAACGGTTGTTGGCGTTTTCTTTTTAAATAGATTTCTTCAATAAAATCGTATTGGAGTATTTCTGAAATAAGCAATAGTCGTTCGATATCGATGTTTTTGCTGTTAAATATATGGTATAGCGAAGTGCGGGCACAGTTTATCTTACGGGCAAATTCCGCATAACTGAGGCCACGTTCATCTACTTTTTGTTGGATGATTTTTCCTATATAAATATCTTTGAAGTTGTTCTCCATCAGCAGAGTTTCCACAGATATAAATTCTCCAACAGACTCCCCGAATTGAAATTATTATAAAGAATGACTATCATATAAAAAAGAAAAAGCGCGGGAATCTGTACCTGTTACTCGTCCCGCT
>CAZJFI010000145.1:0-4407 GCA_964545265.1 uncultured Phocaeicola sp. | reverse complement strand
CATTTTCTATATAAAAAGTTAACAAATCTGCCACGATAAAACTACTTCCTCCAACAAAAATCAGGTCATCTATATCGGCATTTGTATATGCTGCTTTAACGGCACTTGGTACATCGGGATAGGTATTACCCCTCAAATTTGTGTGATTTGCCAATTCTTGTAGTTGGTCTTCAGATAAGGCTCTTTTAACACTGGCTTTAGTGAAATAATATATCGCTTCTTTGGGGAGCATGGCAAGTACGCTTCTTATATCTTTATCGTTTACCATCCCCATAACAATGTGTAATTGTTTGTAGGTTTGAAGTGAAAGTTGTTCGACAATATATTTGATTCCTCCTACATTATGTCCGGTGTCACAAATTAGAGTGGGTTGAGTGCTTAACTTCTGCCATCTTCCCATCAAGCCTGTTAGCTGACATACATTGGAAAATCCATATCGTATGTGGCTTTCATTAATTGAATAACCTATTTCTTGTAGGGATTTAATTGCTGAAAGTATGGTAGATGTATTCTTTTCTTGGCATAATCCTCCTAATTCACCTTCCAACTTTGAGAATAATTTTGTTTGATAAATACGTCTTCCTGTTTCGTTTATAAATGAGTTTTCTATCCAGTTTTCATCTTCAGCAAAGATAATAGGTGCTTGCATTTCTTTGGCTTTCTTTTCGAAAACAGGATGTGTTTCGGATGTCGTTTCACCGATTACAACGGGGGTTTGCGGCTTGATGATTCCTGCTTTTTCTTCTGCGATTTTTTCCAATGTGTCGCCTAAAAACTGTGTATGGTCAAAACTGATGTTGGTGATGATACTCAAATCTGGTTGAATGATATTGGTACAATCCAATCTTCCTCCAAGCCCAACTTCAATCACAGCTACATCTACCTTTTCTTCAGCAAAGTAATTGAAGGCCATGGCTGTTGCTAATTCAAAAAACGATGGATGAAGCGGTTCGAAAAAACGACGTTCTTTGGCTACGAAATCGACGACATACGCTTGAGAAATGGTCGTTCCGTTTATTCGAATACGTTCACGGAAATCAACCAAATGCGGAGAAGTGTATAATCCTACCCTGTATCCAGCTGATTGAAGGATTGCAGCTAATGTATGCGAGCAGGAACCTTTTCCATTAGTTCCTGCTATATGAATGGTTTTAAATGAACGATGCGGATAACCGAAATGTGCATCAAGGGTATTGGTATTCTCCAATCCTTCTTTATAGGCATCTTTCCCTACATGCTGGAATAGAGGGGCGCTATTAAATAAATAGTCAAGCGTTTCTTTATAATTCATTATTCACTAATTATTTGTCGCCGTACATTCTTGCACGCATTTCTTTGATATGTTCACTGGTGATGTATTCATCATATTCCATCATCTTGTCGATAATGCCGTTGGGCGTAAGCTCGATAATTCGGTTGGCAACAGTTTGTATAAATTCGTGGTCATGTGATGCAAAAAGAACATTCCCCTTGTATAACTTCAAGTTGTTATTGAATGCTTGGATAGATTCCAAATCCAAGTGGTTAGTAGGAGTATCTAAAATCAAGCAGTTGGCATTACGCAATTGCATACGAGCAATCATACAACGCATCTTTTCACCACCAGAAAGAACGTTGGCTTTTTTCAATACTTCCTCTCCACTGAAAAGCATTCGTCCCAAGAAACTCTTCATATATACTTCATTGCCTTCGCCGAATTGGCTGAGCCAATCAACCAAATTCAAATCGTTTTCAAAAAACTTGGTGTTATCCAAAGGTAGATAAGCAGTGGTGATAGTTACTCCCCAACTAAATGTACCGGCTTGTGGCTTTCGGTTTTCGTTGATGATTTCGAATAATGCAGTCATAGCGCGTGGATCGCGAGCCAAAAAAACAATTTTATCACCTTTTTCAACATTGAAGTTTACATCGTTAAAAAGTACTTCTCCGTCTTCGGTCTCGGCACGAAGTCCTGAGACTTCAAGTATTTGATTACCTGGTTCTCGTTCCATGGTAAAGATGATGCCCGGATATTTACGTGAAGATGGTTGAATATCATCTACGTTCAGTTTTTCCAGCATTTTCTTTCGGCTTGTGGTTTGTTTGCTTTTTGCTACATTAGCACTGAAACGACGGATAAACTCTTCCAATTCTTTACGCTTTTCTTCGGCTTTAGCCTTTTGGTTTTGTGCTTGGCGAAGAGCTAACTGACTGGACTCATACCAGAAACTATAGTTGCCGGCAAACAAATTTACTTTTCCGAAATCAATATCAACGGTGTGTGTACATACAGAATCCAAGAAATGTCGGTCGTGGCTTACTACAAGTACAGTATGCTCAAAATTGGACAAGTATTCTTCAAGCCAAGTTACAGTTTCCATGTCAAGATCATTCGTGGGTTCGTCCAATAAGAGGTTGTCAGGATTACCGAATAGGGCTTGTGCCAACATTACACGCACTTTTTCCTTACCGCTGAGTTCACCCATTAATTTATAATGTAAGTCTTCCTTGATACCTAATCCGCTTAATAATGCAGCAGCATCACTCTCAGCGTTCCAACCGTCTAATTCGGCAAATTTTTCTTCCAATTCTGAAACACGAATTCCATCTTCATCGGTAAAATCCGTTTTGGAATAAAGAGCATCCCGTTCGTTCATGATATCCCATAAAATGGTATGTCCCATCAGTACGGTGTTAAGTACCGTAAACTGGTCCCATTTAAAGTGGTCTTGACTAAGAACGGAAAGACGTTCCCCTGATCCTAAAGTCACATTTCCCTTGGTAGGTTCTAATTCGCCGGATATGGCTTTTAAAAAGGTGGATTTCCCTGCTCCGTTGGCACCTATTACACCATATATATTACCATTGGTAAACTTTAGATTTACGTCTTTATACAATACTCGCTTGCCGAATTGAATGGCCAAATTGGAAACTGTTATCATTCTGTATATATTAATATGTTTAGTTAGAAATCGAAATCTCTTGCAAAGATACGTTTTTTTATGATAAAAATATGTGGATGAGATATCTTGAATTATTAAATGGGTTCATTTAAAATAAATCAGATTCTCAAAACTGGGTTTTAAATCTCCTTGTTCTATTTTATGAATAACTTCTACGACTCGATCATTCATAGGAGTAGGACATCCTACTTTTCTACCATATTGAGATACTATGCCATTAATAGCATCTACTTCTGTTAATTTCCCTTTCTCAAGGTCTTGTAGCATACTGGCTTTAAGTTTAGCATGTTTACGGATGGCAATAGGAATAATAAAGAACGAAAATGCACGTTTGATAGTATTATTATAATCGAGTATTTTCACAATGTCTTTTCCTTGGACTGGTTCGATGTGAATGTCACCCATCTTACATACGTCTATACACTCTTTGATAAGTGCTTGTATAATTTTACGAGATTCTTTTGGCTTGGCTGCTTCACCAAAGGTACATCCTAATACAGCACTCATACCAGAAAAAGCGGCATTGATGAGTAATTTACTCCAACGTGTTCCAAGGAATTCCCCTTGTTGCTGGACTTCGCCTCAAGTCAGCTTGATAATGTCGCTTCGTCTCAATCCCGTAAGGCATGAGAACAGAAAGGCACGCTTTACGTTCGGATATTCACATTCGGTTGCTGCAAGTTTCTTGACTTCTTCCAGTGTCAGATACATTCGTGTTCCTTCCTCTGCCTTGAATCCCTCGATGCCGTTCATCGGATTTCGGCTTATAATCCGTTCCTCAAACGCTTGGTTGAGACAAGCACGCAATTTGTTGAAATAGGATAGCTTCGAGTTTCGGGATAGGGGATGATCCTTGATTCTTTCCCGATAATCAAAGCCCCATGTATAAGCATCCTTTTCCAAGTAGTCCTTGAATCCTTGTACCCATTTCGGTGTGATGTCTGCAAACGTGATGTTCTGGTTCTTTTCGTACTTTTCCAAATGCTTCAAACATGACCTCCAGTTTCCCCAATTTCCTTTGCTGTCCTTGGAGTTGAACCGGGATTCACACATTGATTCGTAGTAGTCGAAGAATCTTGTTTCTTCCGCATAGTCATTCTTGAATCCAAATTCCTTGTTCTGCAGTTCCACAAGTCTTTTAGCCTTGATGGCTTCGGCCAGCTTCATTGTCTCACGATTCTTTTCCTTGTCCGCCCTTGTCTTTTCGGGGAGCAGGTACAGCTTCAAGAACTCATATTCCCTTTTCCAGTTCCGGTAGATGTCGAGATACAAGGATTGGTTGCCCGAAGCAATCGTCTTCTTTCTGATTCTGATACTCTCTTTTGTTGTCATTGATGTTACTTTTGTTACTCATTTTGTTTTGGGTAACAAAGTAACAACAAATAAATGACAAACGATGCTAAAGGATAACAAAAATACCAATATTTAGCGATTTTCGTTAAATACAGGTATTCAGTGGTATTTT
>CAZJFI010000144.1:0-4459 GCA_964545265.1 uncultured Phocaeicola sp. | reverse complement strand
ATCTATCAATTCTTAAGTATGAACTTTCACAAATACTGAGTCCGCAGGGTCCTCAATTCTGTACCCTGCATCTATAATAACTTAATAATCTAAAATGTCAAAAGTTTTAATTATCGGTGCCGGTGGAGTAGGAACAGTAGTGGCACACAAAGTTGCACAAGACAGTGTCTTTACAGACATCATGTTGGCAAGTCGTACAAAATCCAAATGCGACCAGATTGCAGAAGCAATAGGCGGTGGCAGAATCAAGACAGCACAAGTGGATGCTGACAATGTACAGGATTTGGTACAGCTGATGCGCTCCTTCCAACCGGACATTGTAATTAATGTGGCACTTCCTTATCAGGATCTGACAATTATGGATGCTTGTCTGGAATGTGGAGTGAATTATCTGGATACAGCCAACTACGAGCCGAAAGACGAGGCGCACTTTGAGTACAGTTGGCAATGGGCTTACCAGGACCGATTCAAGGAAAAGGGGCTGACAGCCATCTTGGGATGCGGTTTCGACCCGGGCGTATCGGCCATCTTCACCGCCTATGCCGCCAAGCATCACTTTGATGAAATCCATTATTTGGATATTGTAGACTGCAATGCAGGCAACCACGGCATGGCCTTCGCCACCAACTTCAATCCGGAAATCAACATCCGCGAGGTGACACAGAAGGGACGCTACTACGAAAACGGGCAATGGGTAACCACCCAACCGCACGAAATTCACCAACCACTGAACTATCCGGAAATTGGCGAACGTGAATCGTACCTCATCTACCACGAAGAGCTGGAGTCGCTGGTGAAGAACTACCCTACCCTGAAACGGGCTCGTTTCTGGATGACTTTCGGACAGGAATACCTCACCCATCTGCGAGTAATCCAAAACATCGGCATGGCACGCATCGACCCCATTATGTACAACGGGGTGGAAATTGTACCCATCCAATTCCTGAAGGCCGTACTGCCCGACCCTAAGTCATTGGGAGCCAACTATCATGGACAGACTTCCATCGGTTGCCGCATACGGGGCATCAAGGACGGAAAGGAACGCACCTACTACATCTACAACAACTGCGACCACGAAACAGCCTACAAGGAAACAGGCACACAGGCAGTAAGTTTCACCACCGGCGTACCGGCTGCCCTCGGTGCATCCATGTTTGCACGGGGATTGTGGAAGGGTGCAGGAGTATATAATGTGGAAGAATTCGACCCCGATCCATTCTTGGCCGAATTGGGCGAAAAGGGACTCCCCTGGGTAGAGAAATTCGACATCGACCTGGAATTATGATAAACAAGGATAAGATATGGGAGGAATGGAACCTGGAAGGGGTTCCTTCCCCTTCTTATGTCCTCCACTTGAATCTGCTCAAAGAGAATCTGGCCGTCATCGACAAGGTTCGTAAAGAATCGGGGATAGAAATCATTGTAGCCCTGAAAGCCAATGCCACCTGGGAGATATTCCCGCTATTGAGGCAGCACAGCGATGGCGCTACAGCCAGTTCCTTGTGCGAGGCCAGGCTGGTGTACGAAGAAATGGGATGCAAGGCACACACCTACGCACCCGTGTACACCGAAGAAGAGATGGATGAGATTTTATCGTATAGCAGCCATATCACATTCAATTCCATCAGTCAGTATCAGCGTTTCGGCGAGAAGGCGAAGGAAGCGGGCGTCAGTTGCGGACTCCGGATAAATCCTGAATACAGTACAGTAGAAACCGACTTATATAATCCTTGCAGCCCACAATCACGATTGGGTGTTCAATCGGGCGGGTTACAGGAATGGCCGGAAGGAATCGAGGGGCTTCATTTCCACGCTTTGTGCGAATCGCGCCCCAAAGACTTGCTTGCTACCCTACAAGCTGTAGAAGAAAGGTTTGGCCGGCACTTCGACAAACTGAAATGGATAAACATGGGCGGCGGACACCTGATGACGCACAAGGATTACGATGAGAATGAACTGATACGGATACTGAAGGAATTCAAGCAGCGCCACCCTAACCTTCGTATCATACTGGAGCCGGGAAGTGCCTTCACCTGGGACACGGGAGTACTGCTTGCGCGTATTGAAGACAGGGTGAGCAATGGTGGACGAAATACGCTGATGCTCAACGTATCATTCGCCTGTCACATGCCGGACTGTCTGGAAATGCCCTATCAGCCCGAAATCATTGGGATGCACAAGGCCAATGAAGGGGAAGAGGAATGGTATATGGGCGGCAACTCTTGCCTGGCAGGAGATTACTTCGGAGCATGGGCATTCAACACGGAAGGACACCAACCGCAAGTGGGCGACATGGTCGTGTTTCGGGATATGATACATTATACAATGGTAAAAACAACTCTTTTCAATGGAGTGACACATCCGTCCATTGTTACATACGACCCTGCAAAAGGGTTCAGAGTGATTCGAAAATTTGGATATGAAGATTATAAACAACGCATGGGAGCACTTCCATAAAACAAATTATTAGCTATGAGAAAGTGGAAAACAGAAGATTCTGCCGAATTATATAACATCAACAGTTGGGGAAAGGACTATTTCTCCATCAACCCCCAAGGGCACCTCACCGTTACCCCCAAAGAAAACGGGCCCGAAATAGACATCTGCAAACTGATGGACGAACTGCAGGCACAAGATATTGCCTCGCCGGTATTGCTCCGCTTCCCGGATATCCTCAACCATCGGATTGAGAAGATTACCAAATGCTTCAAACGCGCAGCAGAAGAATATAAATTTACCTCACAAAGTCATATCATCTATCCCATCAAAGTAAACCAGATGCGACCGGTTGTAGAAGAACTGGTGAATCATGGAAGCAATTACAATGTGGGGCTGGAGGCAGGTTCCAAACCCGAACTTCACGCCGTACTTTCCATTCAATCAGACAATGATTCGATGATTATCTGCAATGGCTACAAGGATGAAAGCTACATTGAATTGGCACTGTTGGCACAAAAGATGGGGAAGAAAATCTTTCTGGTTGTTGAGAAACTGATGGAACTGCGTACCATAGCAACACTCTCCAAGCGAATGAATATCCAGCCCAACATCGGGATACGAATCAAACTGGCCAGCTCAGGAAGTGGCAAATGGGAGGAATCGGGCGGAGACATCAGCAAGTTCGGGCTCAATTCAAGCGAATTGTTTGAGGCACTGGAACTACTCAACGAAGAGGGGCTTCAAGAATGTCTGAAACTAATCCATTTTCACATCGGTAGTCAGGTGACCAACATCCGTCGCATCAAGACGGCGCTGAAAGAGGCCATGCAGTTCTATGTGCAATTGCAAAAGATGAATTACAACATCCAGTTTGTAGACATCGGCGGTGGATTGGGAGTGAACTATGATGGTACCAATTCTTCCATCAGCGGCAACAGCATCAATTATTCCATTCAGGAGTATGTTAACGACGCCATCTATTCCATTGTAGACACTTGCAAGAAGAACGAATTGCCACAGCCCAATCTCATCATCGAATCGGGACGCTCCTTGGCTGCGCACCACTCCATTCTGGTATTCGAAGTTTTGGCAAGCACCCATCTTCCAGAGTTCAGCGAAGAAGAGACGATAGGCGATGATGCTCATGAATTAGTCAAGGATTTGTATGAGATATGGGACAATCTTACCCCCAGCCGCCTTATCGAAATGTGGCACGACGCCATGCAAGCCCGCGAGGAAGCCTTGGAGCTCTTCAACTTGGGGTTGGTAGATTTAAAGACTCGTGCAGTGGTAGAGCGATTGTTCTGGTCCATAGCACGCGAAGTAAATGCCATGGGAGTAAAATCAAAACACACACCCGAAGAGTTGAGGGTCATTTCGAAAAGCTTGGCCGACAAGTATTTCTGTAATTTCTCACTGTTCCAGTCCTTGCCCGATTCCTGGGCAATCGACCAGATATTCCCCATCATGCCTTTGTCCCGACTGGACGAGAAACCCAGATGCAATGCTACGCTTCAGGACATCACCTGCGACTCGGATGGAAAGATTGACAATTTCATCTCGACAAGCAACAACAACTATCATCTGCCCGTGCATCCACTGAAAGAAGGTGAGCCTTATTATATAGGTGTATTCCTGGTGGGAGCCTATCAAGAAATCCTGGGCGACCTACACAACTTGTTTGGTGACACTAACGCTGTGCACATCAAAGTCAAGGGAGATGAATACCAAATAGACAAGATCATCGAAGGCGAAACCATTGCAGATGTATTGGATTACGTACAATTCGACCCTAAACGAATGGCTCGTTCCATCGAAGTATGGGCAAACCAGTCTGTGAAACAAGGCATCATCAGCCCCGAAGAAGGAAGGGAATTTATATCCAACTACCGTTCTGGGCTATATGGATATACTTACTTGGAAAGAAACAGATAAAAAAAAGAGGATGTGTTAAAAACACATCCTCTCTCAAAAAACGGCAGCTACCTACTCTCCCACCTTAGCAGTACCATCGGCGTGA
>CAZJFI010000143.1:0-4463 GCA_964545265.1 uncultured Phocaeicola sp. | reverse complement strand
ACGAAGAAATGATCAAGGACTTGAACAACCACTTCATGGGTGAATGTACAGAAGTAGGTATGTATTTGGCCATGAGCCGTCAGGCCGACCGTGAAGGTTATCCGGAAATTGCGGAAGCATTCAAGCGTTATGCATGGGAAGAAGCTGAACATGCTGCTAAGTTTGCTGAACTTTTGGGTGATGTAGTTTGGGATACCAAGACTAATGTAGAAAAGCGTATGAACGCTGAGTGTGGTGCTTGTGAAGACAAGAAGCGCATTGCTACCCGTGCAAAGCAGTTGAATTTGGATGCCATCCACGATACAGTTCACGAAATGGCTAAGGATGAAGCTCGTCACGGTAAGGGATTCGAAGGTTTGTTCAACCGTTATTTCAAAAAATAATAGAATGATAAAAAATAATTAAGTGGGTGTAAATAAGCATCCACTTTTTTTAGGCACGGATTACACAGATTAACACGGCCTTTAGTGTATGTTTTCAACTTTATCCGTGAAATCCGTGTAATTCGTGCCTAAATTATTTTATGATAGGTTCTCTTCTATGTTAATAAAACATAGTAATAAAAGACTTTACGTTTACAGCTTTATTCCTTTAGTAATACTTCCTTGATAGCCCGACGGAAAGTATTTTTGTCAGCAGCTCCTACGATAACTTGAGGCTGTCCGGTTGTAGGAATAAATACAATGGTAGGCATGGATTGGATGCCCATGGCTGCTGCAAGTTCTTTTTCTTTATCTACATCTACTTTAAATACATAGATGCTATCTTGATATTCCTTGGCCAATTCCTTGAGGGTAGGGGCTATCATTCGGCAAGGTGCGCACCAAGTGGCATAGAAATCAATAATGCATGGCTTGTCGCCTTTGTATTTCCATTCTTGTGCTTCGTTATGCTTATAGTCGAATACACGAGTAAGGAACATGAGTTCGTCCATTGGGATAACTGCTTCTTCCTTTTTGTTATCTTGCGCAAACATGGAGAAACTAATGACCAACATCAATAATAGGATCGCAATTCTTTTCATGGTTTTTCGTATTGTTGCAAGAGTTGGGTAAGTTGACTGGTGCGCATTACACCGCTCTGTCTCCATAACATCTTGCCATTTTTGAATATCATCAGTGTGGGTACTGATTGGATTTGGAAACTATGGGCAAGCGACTCGTGCTTGTCAACATCTATTTGAATAATTCGAATGGAATCTCCCATCATTTTCTTTACTTCTTCTAAGACGGGTTTCATCATTCGGCAGGGACCACACCATTCAGCATAAAAATCGACCAATACAGGGAATGGTTGATTGACCATTTCATTGAAATTTTCCATAATCTTCTTTTGTTTTAAGTTCATGTATAAAACAAGGGGAAATGGATTTTGTTTGTGGTGATGGTGTTTACATGATGTCGTTTAAAACAAAAGCGAAGAATCTGTATGTATAAACAATTGTGGGTGTTTACAGATTCTTCGCTTTGCTCAAAATGTATTGGATATACTTTTCTTACTTGTTAGAAGAAGTATAACGGTTGTTCAATCCTTCAACGATTTCGTTGGTGATGTTATGTGCAGGATTAGCATACAACAAATTGTCGAAACCTGTGTTGCTGATAATCAAATCATATCCTTTGTTCTCGTTATAGATTTTTAAGAATGAGTTGATAGAATCGCGCAACTGAAGGCTGTTCTTTTGGTTTTCAACGGCCAATTCTTCAGTCAACTTCTGTTGCAATGCTTGCAAATCTTGTTGTTGTTTCTGAATGCGTTGGTATTCTTGTTGAGCACGTTCAGGGCTTACAAAACCGTTATTTTCGTACTTACGTTGGAATTCTTGAGCTTCTTTTTCCAACTTCTTACCTTTTTCGTTCAATGTAGTGCGGATGTTTTCTTCCTTCTTTATCATTTGTTCGTTCAGGTCATTCCAAAAATTGTACTTAGTAAGCAATGAATCGATTTCTACGTATGCAATCTTCATATTTGTTCCGTTACCATTACCAGCAACAGGGGCTGATTGGGTAGCGGCATTGTTGTTTGCACATTGTGTAAAACCTAACACGATGGCAAGTGCCATAAGTCCTTTGACGATGAAACTTGTTTTTCTCATAATTTTTTATGTTATTACTTTTGTTAATTATTAGCTGTTTCTTCATGCTTCACTTTCTCCGCAATGCGGTGCGGATTCTCCTTGCGAGCTTCTCGGTCTTGCGATTGAACACAACCAATGCCCCGCTTACGCATTTCTTTGTTACCACTGACGTGAGTATTGGGAAATTTTCTGTTGAAAAAGAGACCGATACACAATAAAATCAGACAAATTGCAACAATTAACGCGGTTAAGTAGATAGTTTCGAGCATTCTTATTAAATTTGTGGTGCAAATATAGAGTATTTTTTGCATAATACCACAAGTAAATAACGAAAAAACGTGTTTACGTTTTATAAAATGACAATAATAGATATGGAAAACATTGAATTGAAGCCGGCATCGGTGTTTCATTACTTTGCCGAAGTATGTAAAGTGCCACGTCCTTCTAAGAAGGAAGAGAAAATAAGAGCTTATCTGTTGGAATTTGCCAAAGAACATCAATTGGAAGTGAAAACAGATGAAGCGGGTAATGTGTTGATTAAAAAACCTGCTACTCCAGGAAGAGAAAACTTGAAGACCGTTATTCTGCAATCGCACATTGATATGGTTTGCGAAAAGAATAGTGACGTTGAACATGATTTCTTGAACGATCCTATTGAAACCTATGTGGACGGTGAATGGTTGAAAGCAAAAGGTACCACACTTGGGGCAGACAATGGAATAGGAGTAGCCACCCAATTGGCGGTGCTTGCTGCTACAGATATTGAACATGGCCCCATTGAGTGTTTGTTTACTGTTGACGAAGAAACCGGACTTACTGGTGCTTTTGCCCTTCAAGAAGGTTTTATGGATGGCGATATTCTGATAAACCTTGATTCAGAAGACGAAGGTGAATTATTTATAGGTTGTGCAGGTGGTGCCAATACTACAGCCGAATTTTCTTATCAGCCTATTGATGCACCACAAGATTATTTCTTCTTCAGCGTAGCAATCAAGGGCTTGTCTGGTGGACACTCGGGAGATGATATTAATAAGAATCGTGCCAATGCCAATAAATTGCTCAACCGATTCCTTTCACAATTGAATGCTAAGTATGATTTCTATTTATGTAAGATTGACGGTGGTAATCTTCATAATGCCATCCCTCGTGAAGCGACTGCACTTTGTGCCGTGCCTATGAAGGATAAGGAACCTGTACGCATTGATATGAATATCTATACCGCTGAAATAGAAAATGAATTCAGTGTTACCGAACCTAATCTCCGTACAGAACTCTCATCTGAGTCGGCTTGTGCAACAGCTATTGATAGAGGAACTGTAGACAAATTATTAAAGTCGGTATATGCCGTACATAATGGGGTATATGCATGGAGTCAGGATATGGAAGGATTGGTAGAAACTTCATCCAATCTTGCTTCCATAAAGATGGTGGATGGCAAAATAAAGATAGTGACCAGTCAGCGTAGCTCTATCTTGTCATCACGCAAGGATATGTCGGAAATGATTCGTTCGGCATTTGAGTTAGGTGGTGCAATCGTTACTACCGGTGATGGATATCCGGGTTGGAAACCAAATCCTTCTTCACCTATCTTGAAAGTAGCCATTGAAAGCTATCAGCGCTTGTTTGGTGTAGAACCTAAAGTAAAGGCCATTCATGCCGGTTTGGAATGTGGATTGTTCCTCGAAAAGTATCCATCGCTCGATATGTTCTCAACAGGACCTACTTTAAGAGGTGTACATTCGCCCGACGAACGCATGTTGATTCCAACCGTTGATAAATTCTGGCGCCACTTGTTGGATATTCTGATACATGTACCGGTTAAATAAATACCTGATTCTGTTGATATTCTTGTGCCAAACAACTATGGTTGTATTGGCACAAGAATCTTTTCGGGTTATGTTCTACAACGTTGAGAATCTATTTGATACAAAAGATGATTCGTTGAAGAATGATAATGAGTTTCTACCCGATGCCATGCGAAGATGGAGCTATCATCGCTATAAAAATAAACTCAACCATATAGCTAAAGTAATCATTGCTTCCGGCAACGAATATGTACCGGATTTGGTTGGATTATGCGAAGTGGAAAATGATACATGCCTAAGAGATTTGGTGAGATATTCTCCATTGCGCGAATCAGACTATAGGTATGTGATGACCAATTCACCCGATGAACGGGGAATTGATGTAGCATTGCTATATCAGCGGAGTACATTTAAATTAATAGGAAAAGAAAGTATCCATGTTCCTATTGAGAAATTGAAAAGGACACCGACCCGTGATATACTCCATGTTGCAGGAAAAGTGTTGTCAGGCGATACGTTGGATGTATTTGTATGTCATTTCCCCTCACGCTCGGGAGGGGAAAGAAAGACAGAACCATACC
>CAZJFI010000142.1:0-4465 GCA_964545265.1 uncultured Phocaeicola sp. | reverse complement strand
TGGATTTTACCTTTTGCAAAATCAGATAGTATTGTATCTCTATCTTTTGTGTCACCCACAAATTTTTTAACGGTTATTTTTTCGTCAACATTACAAATAATCTTTGTATATTGATCGATTAAATGCTCAGAATCATTATATTCATCATACGATGGTGTCTCAAACAGGTCGGCTTCTTCGTTATCAGGTTTGTTACCTTCTGGTACATATACCAAAGTATATTTTAAATTGCCTTTTTCTTCAAATCTTTTACTTACGATTTCTCGGAAAACTTCACTTTTATTCTCTGCTTTATGGATGATTCTTTTTCGTTTTAGCAATAATGCAAGAAGCATTTCCTCTTCTTCCGCTGTTCTATCGGCAATATTATAGATTTGCGCTATCTTTGTTGAAAGTTCCACATACATGTTCATTTCTTCATCTGTTAGCTGAACCAGATGAGGATAATATTCGTATCTACAAAGGAAACCGTCTTCAATTGCATTCTTCATATCATATTTGAAAGTATAATCATCTTTTATTCCGAAGAAATCCGATATGCTTTGATTTCCTTTTTCGTCAAATTGTCTTTCTGGTGTTGCGGAAAGTCCAATACGGCGATAATAAGGGATGTCTTTCAAACGTTTCATAATACCTTTCGCTCCCATATTATGAGCTTCGTCAGCAATGAGTAAAGTTTTTGATTTGGAGAATCCTTTCAATTCGTTAAAGGTTACATTTCTTTTGAATGAATCGTATGTGGAAATGATAATATAGCTTGTGGCAGAAGAAAATTTTTCTTGTAGTTTCGTTTCTTCTATTTCTTCTTTCCATTGTAGATTTCCAGAGTATACCTTAACTATTTTTCTAAAGTTGAATTTTCTACATTCGTCATACCATTGGTCAACAAGTGTTTTGGTTGGTACTAAAATAATAGCTTTATAGTAACCTTTACGTTTATATATTTCCAACAAACAGTTCAAGGAAGTCAGAGTCTTTCCTGTTCCTGTTGCCATTGCAAACAAACCTTTTTGATTGTTTGCTTTCCAATTTTCAAAAGCTTGTTTTTGATATTCACGAGGTCCTGTTGGATAAGGGAAGCGAGGTTCGTTTAATTCTTGCTCTTTTGCTTCTTCTACCTCCTTTATCAGTTTGGATATCTTATACTTCATAGATGAAAATACTTTCTTTAGACTTACAGGACATTCTTGTTCCTCATGATTATCCAAAAGCTTGTATTCATCATTCAGTAAATCATTAATTTCTTTATTGCCAAACGATTGTGTTATTTGTGTTTTTACAGAATCAATCTCTTTGTAAATAAGATTTTCAGCTTCACCGTTAAACACCTTATTAATATCATTCTCGATGTCTTCAATGCTTGCTATGGCTATGTTGCCATCCCAACAACATGATACCCTCAAACTTTCTAAATTAGATATTAATGCTGTCCTAGAGAAATTACAAGAACCATCGAAACATACTTTATTATTACCATCAAAAAATACACCGGCTTTAGTATGGCTGATACCATCATTTCCTTTGGGTGAAATTATTTTGAATTCAATTTTATTGTTCCGAATCAGCCATGATAAGCATTCAAAGAAATGTTTGTCACGACTTGATAATGTTTGTTGTAATGATGCTATATCTGACAAATCAAATGTGTGAAGAAAATCTTTTCCTATTCCATTTTTAAATGCATCTTTGTCTTGCTCAGTTAGTATATCATTGATTATCAAACGCATTTTCCCTCCATTATATAAGAAAGCAGCAAATGAATATGAAAGCACCGAAATAGCAGAGGATGAGAAATAACCAAGCATCAAATCGAATTGCTTTGCATTGCAAAGACATTCGGAAAAGAAACCTAATGGTTCCCATTCTGTTTTCGACTTATATCGTCGTGAGTCTGGCCATATAATATTAGATCTTAGCATACTCAATTCAAATAAAACAGTTCATACAAAAAGCATCATCTATCTCTTCACCACTATTACCAAATAGGTCTGCCAAATTGCTATTCTCTTCATTCTTTCTTTTGGCTTCTTGTTTTTTTATGGCATCCAATTTGATTTGGCGGATTCTTTCTGGCTTTACTAAATCGGCTAAACTCTCATTTTGATTCCATGTGTAGCCGTCCTTTTCAAATTCCATTGCTTTAGCATACAATTCCGGATGTTGTTCATAAAGCCATATCCATTCAATTTTTTGTTGGAAGAAACAGAAATAGCAACCGGAACGACTACGGCTATAGGTACCTTTCTTACCATCAACTTCAAATTCTATGGGTGTATAATAAGAGGGAACGCCTACACCGCTATCTTCTAGAATATTGAAGATATCTTCTTTTACAAGTATATCCGTATTGTCAACCAATGGGAAATAATCCAACTTGCCAACAGGGTATTCAGTTGTTTTTAGATATGCAAATACAGCTTTGTTAAAAGTCTGGATATCTAAATCAAGCAAAGCGTTGGTCTTCTTGCTATAATAAAATTGCTTTGTCAATGGCTTTCTGATTATAGCCAATGCGTCCGCCAACAATTTCTCTGGACATATTTCCTTATATATGTTTTCAATGAAAGCTATGTTGTCGTCTTTCAGGAATTTATTGATGACATCCACACTCCAAATATTCTTTCTAAAAGGGAAAATGGATTGTATGTTGGGCTTAGTGGAGACATAACCTTCACGGTCTTCATCGCCACGGATGCCTACGTATGAAATGGTAGGTATATCACCTACAAATTTTTCCATCTCCATTAATTTCATTTTTTGAGTACACCAACGTGCTTGGGGTGACGGTAGAAAGTTTCCGGCTGCTTTCAAGAAGTGTTCGAACGGAGTAGCTTCTGGACTTCCTTCAGCAGCACGTAGTTTGATAATCTTACCTAAATAAGATTCCAAACGGTCAATTAACAGGTCTGTTTCTTCCAATTCACAACCTGTATCCGAGTTATAGTAAACAATGTCAAGTGCAGGATAGTGATTCTTCATATAAATTGCCAATGCTGCACTATCCTTACCTCCTGATATGCCTAAAACGTGTCTTACCATAATTACTTGATTCTTTCATTCAACATTTTCAATAGGACACATACATCCAAATCCAAATCACCCGTCAAAAGACTTTCTATCTTTTCTTGCATAGCAGAAGCCTGTTGGCTTTTGCTCTTTGCTAGTTTATAAGTTTGTGACTTCGTGAAGTCGCCTTTGCTTGATGCCAATTCAAAATTATATACTTCTTCTACGGTAGCATCTTCAACAGAAGAAATGGAAGAATATCTATCCAGTTCACTGAATAGGAAAAGTATGTTGTTTATCAGAAGTTCTTCTTCTGAATCTCTTGTAGTATCCAATCGCTTGTCAAAAATGACAATACCGATTTTTTCATAGAACTCCTTTTTTGTGGATGAAGGCGCTATTACTCGTTCTAGGAATGACCTGCTCTTAGGTGTCAACAACTTAGACTTCACGTTAGAGAAACGGATTTCCAATAAAGGTTTATATTCATCAAAGTCATTCGGCAACCCCAAGTGTTCAATTACGCTCTTCTCAATTCGGTTAATGAAGAGGTCATAACATGTATTCAATTCATTAATGGCACCTTTAATCAAATCTAAATATTGAGAGATGAATTCATTCCCATTGAAATTCTTGTACCCAAGGCTTTCCGGCAAGTCTTCAAAGAAGGTTTTTGCCGGGTCTTGAGCTTTAGCCAATACATCTCTAAATTTGGCAGTAGTGGGTGAGTCAAATTTACGAGTTTGTTTAGCGTAATTATTTAGTTTATTGTAATACAAGAAGAATGGCTTTACAGTTTCAATGAACGAGCTTGCATTCACTTGTACGTTATCGTCCTTACGCAGGAATTGTCTGTATTGCTTGAAAAATTCCAAACGAATACCTGATATGTCAAATGCCTTGACGGAGAAGTTCTTCAAGTTTTTCTGTAAAAGTTCAAAAACTTCTTTGGTTATGTTTGGCACAAATTTGTCATCGTGATACAGTGCATAATCCTGCTGGCTGGTAAACAGGAATATAGGTAACCAGAAATCAATCACACCTTGTTTGATTTTATAAGGGCGTTTCTTCAGTTCCTTTATAAGCTCACTGATTTTTCTTGGCTTGTCAATGGAGCTTTTTAGGAAATCAGTTGAAACGTTCCACAATGATATGATGTCTCTTTGAGGTTCTCTCAAAACATAGTTGCCGTTTTCGTCTTGGCGGTGCATTCCGGTTTTCTTCAACAATGTGTAATAGATGGTCTTTTCTGGAGGAAAGTTTGAGTCAAATCCCAATTCCTCTTTGTCATAGTTGGCCAACATTGAATCTAATAAGTTTACACGTGCCAATGAAATTGCAGAACTAAGTTTGTGTTTGTTGATAAGTTCGTTTCGTATGATGGGAGTTTCAGAATAAACGTCATCACATACGTATGACAATAATTCATTCAACTCTCTATAATTCCTGATGGTAACTT
>CAZJFI010000141.1:0-4467 GCA_964545265.1 uncultured Phocaeicola sp. | reverse complement strand
CGATACAGAAAATCGGAGTCAAGTTGTTAGCCAAAGCCAACTTCACCTTTTCTTCGAGTATTTCAACTGTTTCACCATAGTAAGAACGACGTTCAGAGTGTCCCAAGATAACGTATTGTGCACCTGTAGAAGCTACCATTTCGGCAGAAACTTCACCGGTATAAGCACCTGATACCTTGTCTGCACAGTTTTCAGCACCTACACCGATTACAGCGCTATCAACGATAGGAGTAACAGATGCCAAGTGGATGAAAGGAGTACAAATCACTACATCGCAATTAGGCTTGTCAGCAGCCAATGCTTCGTTCAATTCTTTTGCAAGAGCCACACCTTCCTGGAGGGTCTTGTTCATTTTCCAGTTACCTGCAACAATGTTTTTTCTCATTTTGTTTATTTGTTAAAGGGTTAATTATTATTTTGATATTCATTTTCTGTTACCTGTTTCTTGCGGTTCCTTCTCTCCCAAATCCGGTCAATCAAGCAAACCAGTACAAGTGGGAAAACAAACCAGGCAAAAACCAATGCCACCTTTTGGAGCAATGAATGCTTTTCCAGCCGGCCGATAGGCAAATTCTCCAAGGCATCATTCAACTGGTATTCATCGGGCAGATTGTTCACGCTCCACTTGTTGATTACGGTTCCTTGCTTCAACAAAATCAGCCCGGGATTGGAGCGGATCATGGTTCTCAGCGTGATGTCATCCATAATGACATAAGGATACTCGGCCCCGGTACGTTCTTGCCATTCCAAAATATCCTCATCGGATGATGAGGTGAGGCAATAGAACTTGTATGCATGCTCCTGACAATAGTCATAGAGTTCGTTTATCAAATCCACCGAGCTTTCATCAGCCATATTCAATTGATAAGCCACCAGCAAGAAGGTATATCCTTCGTCATTCAACACTTCATCGGTGATGTCTACTCCATCTTCCCGAGTAATCATGGAGAAATCATGGACAAGAGGTTCGTAGCCCAACTTTTTCACCACAATTTTGGTGTCGACAAGTGTCCAGGTGCTATCGGGATATTCTTCCAAGGCAAACTCTTTTTCTTTTCCATCCTTCTGTAGGATGAAGCGGGTTTCATACTGAGTAAGCTCTTTTCCTTCGGGTATTTCCATTCCTTCCGGGATGTTCGCCCCGATATGATAAGGGCGGAAATCGAAGATGGGCAAGTTCCAGCTTGAATAGGTAATTATTCCAAAGATGTATACCCACGCATAAAGGGCTATCAACCAATCAAAACGAATGGAAACCAAGGGGAAGATGCTCTTGCGCCATTTAAAGATGGAAACAGCTGCTATCAACAGGAGCACATTTTTCCAGAATGTCTCCCAGTTGGTCAACACTACCGCATCGCCAAAACATCCGCAATCGGATATAGGGTTTGATACCGCTAACCAGAAAGTAAGCGGTGTCATGAAACTCATCAACAAAAGAATGATTCGTGGAGTAATGCGTCTGCGAATGCCAAAGAACAAATAAATGCCTAAGCAAAATTCAACGACACCCAACAATACCGCTCCCAAATAGACCAATGATTCAGGTAACGCATCGGGCATGCCAAAAGCCACCAAGTAATCCTTAATTTTATAGAGCGTTCCAAGCGGGTCGATGGATTTTACAAAACCTGAAAAGACGAATGCTGCCGCCAAGAAGAAACGGCATATATTCGTCCATACTTTCACGATGCGATATGTCTGATTATTCTCCAAATTCCAGCTTTATCAATCCAAAAACAGCATAGTTAATCATATCCATATAATTGGCATCGATACCTTCGGATACCCATGTTGCTCCATCGTGTCCTTCTATTTGCTTGGTACGATAAATCTTCATAAGTATAAGGTCTGTATACGAACTGATCCGCATGCTTCTCCATGCTTCATCATAGTCGTGATTCTTGGCTATCATAAGTTCCAATGCTTTCTTGGCATAACGATCATAAAGTTCCAATGCCCGTTGCTCGGTCATGTCATCTGTCTCGGCATATCCCAATTCCAATTGGATAAGGCCTATAATCCCATAGTTCACAATGCCAATAAATTCCGGACGAATGCCTTCATCCACCATGGTTACTCCTTTGATTTCTATACTACGGATACGGTTGGCTTTGATAAAAATCTGATCGGTTACTGAAGACGGACGCATAATACGCCAAGCGGCACCATAATCATGCAACTTTTTGGCAAACAAATCACGGCAAATCGCTATTACATGTTCAAATTGTTGATTCGTATCTTTCATTGTTCTTATAAATAGGCAACAAAGTTACACATTTTTCCGCTTACGACACATAGAAAAAGGCGGAAAAGAATTCCTTTCCGCCTTTTTTATCTTAATTTAATTATTGTCACGAGCATTTCAAGACTTGGCCCACACGGAGAGTAGTCTTTGTACTGATACCATTGAGCTTACACAAGGTACTGACCGAAACTCCCGTACGCTTGGAGATACGCGACAAGGAATCACCCTTACGCACTTTATAATAATCCACACCGGCTACCGCTACACCATTCTTACGTTTTGCCTTCTTATAGAATGTATACGAATCGGCTACAATATCCTGTTTCTCAAAGTCAAACATGAATGCCGGATTGATGGCCTGACCTAAAAAACGGGTTTCAAAATGCAAGTGAGAACCCGACGAACGTCCGGTATTACCACCCAAGCCAATCACTTCACCGGCTTCTACATATTGGTTTTCATGAACCAACTGCTTGGACAAGTGTCCATAAACTGTTTCCAAACCATTTTCATGACGAATGATGACATATTTGCCATAACCCACTCTACGACCCTGGTTTTTCACTACACGTACTTTACCTGCAAAGGCAGAACGAATAGTATCACCTACATAAACCTTCACATCGATACCATAATGCATACGGCGACGACGAGGACCAAACTTGGAAGTAATCTTTGTATGGGTAGTCGGCATACAGAAACCTGCCAAATCTATTTTAAAGCTATCCGGTAAAGTTACATTGATATATCTATGTGCATAGGCATTGCTCCATTCAGGATAAAGGCCATAAGCGGGGTATTCAGCCATTTCCGCTTTTAATTGGCGAAGTATCGAAATAGAATCGATAGCCTTCAATTTTCGGTCAATCGGAGCCTGACGAACCAAGAGATCTTGTGCATATACAGATTGGCCGCAGGCACAAAGTACAACAGCCAACAAAGTTATTTTCAGGTATTTAAATATCATTCTGTTACAAAAATATAAGGATCCTTCTCTAAAAAAACGTCCAAAGATAGCTATTTTATTCGAAAACGACAATATGTTTTACAACATGTCAGGATATTGCAGCCCAATTGACATGGGTTTTACGCAACGATTGCAACTGTTGCCAGAGGGTTTGGTACTCGGGTAATTGACCGTTGGGGTCTTCATCAACAATGCATCCGGCTACTTCACGAACATATTGCAACAGCTGTCCGTCACGGGCTATGTCGGCAATCTTCAAATCGAAAGCAATACCACTTTGTTGGGTTCCCTCCAAATCGCCGGGACCCCGTAGTTTCAAATCGGCCTCGGCTATCTCAAACCCATCGTTGGTTTGCACCATAATCTCCAACCGTTTGCGGGTATCTTCGGAAAGTTTGTAGCTGGTTACCAGAATACAATACGACTGATCGGCTCCCCGCCCTACTCTACCACGCAACTGATGCAGTTGGGACAGGCCGAAACGTTCGGCATTTTCAATCACCATGACAGAAGCATTGGGCACATTCACCCCTACCTCAATCACGGTGGTTGCTACCATAATTTGGGTTTCACCATTGACGAAACGTTGCATTTCGGCATCTTTTTCGGCGGGTTTCATTTGGCCATGCACCTTACTTACCTTGCAATCTGCAAACTCAGCGCAAATATTTTCATATCCATCCTCCAAGTTCTTGATATCCATCTTCTCACTTTCCTTGATAAGCGGATATACAATGTACACCTGGCGCCCTTCGGCTATTTGTTTACGAATACCGGCATACAGACTGGGACGACGATTATCGAACTGATGAATCGTTTGGATAGGTTTTCGTCCCGGAGGAAGTTCATCAATAACCGACACATCCAAATCACCATAGAGGGTCATGGCCAACGTACGAGGAATAGGAGTGGCGGTCATAACCAACACATGAGGCGGACAGGTATTCTTACTCCAGAGCTTGGCACGTTGGGCTACTCCAAAACGGTGCTGTTCATCAATCACCACCATGCCAAGAGAAGAGAAATTCACTGTATCTTCAAGAACAGCATGAGTGCCTATCAGAATATCCACATCGCCGGTGAGGAGATTATGCAGAATCTCTTCGCGCTTCTTTCCTTTGATGGAACCTGTAAGGAGTTCCACACGGACATTCATACCAAACAACAGGCGAGTCATGGTTTCATAATGCTGGGCAGCCAGGATTTCGGTTGGTGCCATAATGCAGGCCTGATATCCGTTGTCCAATGCTAT
>CAZJFI010000140.1:0-4523 GCA_964545265.1 uncultured Phocaeicola sp. | reverse complement strand
CCAGGATTTCGGTTGGTGCCATAATGCAGGCCTGATATCCGTTGTCCAATGCTATGAGCATAGACATCAAAGCCACAAGGGTTTTGCCACTACCCACATCGCCTTGAAGAAGCCGATTCATCTGGCGACCGCTACCCATATCTTTCCTGATTTCCTTAACCACCCGTTTTTGGGCATTAGTCAATTGGAAAGGCAGGTTCTGATTATAGAAAGTATTGAACACCTCTCCCACCCGTTCAAAAACCAATCCCCGATATTTGCGACGACGGTCTTGGGTATAGCGGAGGATGTTGAGCTGCACATAAAAAAGTTCTTCAAACTTAAGGCGATATTGTGCCTTCCGCAAAAGTTCAGGATTTTGAGGGAAATGGATATTGCGCAAAGCCTCATTAAGTGGCATGAGATGATGTTCCTTCACCACTTTCTCACAAAGTGT
Organism: uncultured Phocaeicola sp.; assembly: GCA_964545265.1. Taxonomy (GTDB): domain Bacteria; phylum Bacteroidota; class Bacteroidia; order Bacteroidales; family Bacteroidaceae; genus Phocaeicola. The sequence goes on along the minus strand of CAZJFI010000140.1, from coordinate 4,087 downwards.
TTCGGGCAAAGGCGCTTGCAGGAGAGCAAAAGCATTCTTCATCAACTTTTCAAGAGCATGCGAATTGAGGCCTCCACGCTTCATCTTCTCGGTGGTATTATAATAAGGTTGTAACCCCATCGTAGAGAGAGTAAGCTCCTCAGCAGGATCAATATCGGGATGAGCAATGTTAATACGCCCGTTAAATACAGTGGGCTTACCAAAAACAATATAAGGTTCGTGCACCTTATATCGTCCAAGCAGATATTTGACACCCTGAAACCACACCAAATCGACTACCCCTGTGCCATCAGAGAAATGTGCCACCAAGCGTCGTTGGCGCCCTTCACCCATGGTTTCGAAGCTAAGGATTTCACCCTTCAGTTGGATGTAGGGCATATTGCCGTCTATCTCGTGAATGTAATAAAGCCGACTACGGTCTACATATTTATAAGGGAAATAATACAACAAGTCGTGCAAGGAACGAAGTTGGAGTTCCTTGTCGAGCAGGGCTGCCCGTTGGGGACCTACTCCCTGCAAATACTTGATGTCACGAGTGGTTATATCGAACATAAGAATTCGGCCATCTTCAAATCAGAAGGAGTAGTAAGCTTGATGTTCTCTCGATTGCCTTCCACCCAATGCACCTGTTCGCCCAAGGCTTCAACCACGGAAGCATCATCTGTAAAAGCATCAGTATAAGGTTGTTGGTAAGCCCGTCGAAGTAATTCCACATCAAACACTTGAGGGGTCTGCACCAACTTATAGGCACTACGAGGAACGGTTTCACTTCCAGCTTCAGTAAGATGACGGAGGGTTTCCACTACATCAACTACAGGTATCACCGCATGCTTTTCGCGCGCCTGTTCATAGCAACGGGCTATGACTTCGGTAGAGACAAAGGGTCGCACACCATCGTGCACCCCTACCCAACCGTTTCCTTCTACTTTAGCCAATCCATTCTTAACCGAATGGAAGCGGGTTTCTCCCCCATCGGCCACAATGTGAGGCAATGTAAAGCTATAGGCATCACACAACTCCTTCCAATATGCCTGCTGACTGACGGGAAGCACCAAAATCAATTGCATAGCAGAGTCGTAGGTGTAAAACGCTTCGAGAGTACGCATGAGTACCGGTTTTCCGCCAATGGGCACAAACTGTTTGGGAATATCTCCTCCCATACGGAGTCCCTTTCCTCCAGCTACAATAATGATATGCTTTTTCATGAATCAGGCTTCAATCATCATGCCTTGTTTCAGTTCCTGTACCTTTGCATCTCCACAGAAATTTTCTACTATGGAAAAAGCAAAGTCCATTGCAGCACCCGGTCCCTTGGCTGTAATAAAGTTACCATCTTGTTCCACCAAAGCAGCTGTATACTCGGCTCCTTGCAAATAGTCTTCGAAACCCGGATAACAAGTAGCCTTCTTTCCTTGGAGCAATCCTCTATTACCATACACCAACGGAGCGGCACAAATAGCAGCCAGCGGTTTGCCTTCTGCTGCATAAGCTAAAATCAAGTCACTCAAGCCTTGGTGTGCATCGAGGTTGGTAGCACCTGGCATTCCCCCTGGTAACAAAAGCATATCAGCTCCTTCTGGATCTATATCGGCAAACAGGACATCGGCCACAACAGGAACCCCGTGTGCTCCCTTAACCACTTGTTCTTCCATCACAGAAACGGTTACCACCTGCAAACCGGCACGGCGCAATACATCAATAGGGGTCAATGCTTCGACTTCTTCAAAGCCATCGGCCAAAAACACATAAACTGTCTTCATTCTATTTAAAGATTTATAGGTACGGATTAAGTTGATATATACGCACTAAAAGACCGTGTTAATCCGTGAAATCCGTGCCTAAATTATCAATTGCTACTTCAAACACTCCAAATAAGCATCAATGGTCTTTTCAAGGCCTAAGTACAAGGCATCGCATACCAACGCATGACCAATAGAGACCTCATCCAACCAAGGGATATTGTCGTGCATGTATTTCAGGTTTTCCAAACTAAGGTCGTGCCCGGCATTCAAGCCCATGCCCAAACTACGTACCACCTTGGCCGCTTCTACAAACGGAGCAATGGCCGATTCTCTATCCTTGGGATACAAAGTGGCATAGGGTTCTGTATACAGTTCCACTCTATCAGCACCTGTCTTAGCGGCATATTCAATGAGTTCTATATCTGTACCCACAAAGATGGAAGTACGGACACCGGCACCACCGAAAGTATCCATCAATTCTGTCAGGAACGACTGATGGGTTTTGGTATCCCAACCGGCATTCGAAGTAATTTGGTCAGGAGCATCGGGCACCAAAGTCACCTGATGGGGTTTTACTTTCAGAACGAGGTCTATAAATTCAGGACTTGGATAACCTTCGATATTGAATTCTGTACTTAGCAAGGGTTTGAGCGCATAGACATCACTTCTACGAATGTGGCGTTCATCAGGACGAGGATGAACTGTAATACCTTGTGCACCGAAGCGTTCACAATCCAACGCTACTTTTACTACATCCGGGTTATTGCCTCCTCGTGCATTACGAATGGTGGCAATCTTATTGATATTTACACTTAACTTTGTCATCTTGTCAAACTATTATTATCTTTGCAAAGTTTTGCAAGGGCAAAGATAGACAAATTTATTAAAACAACAAGTATGAAATTTGCATTGTTCGGAAATACATACCAAGCCAAGAAGTCGGTTCACGTCGAACGGTTACTAAGTATTTTGCAGAAGCATCAGGCGGAAGTCTATATCTGTCGGGAGTTTTATGAATTCCTCACCAACGACCAGCACATGAATCTGCAGGTGGCAGGAACCTTCGACGACAATGATTTCAATGCCGACATGGTGTTAAGCATAGGAGGCGACGGAACCTTCCTAAAAGCGGCAAGTCGTGTGGGAAACCGCAACATTCCCATATTAGGCATCAACACCGGCCGATTGGGCTTTTTGGCAGATGTATCTCCAGAAGATATGGAAGATACTTTCGACGATATATACAATCATAATTATAAGGTAGAAGACCGTAGTGTTTTGCAGGTTTGTTGCGATGGTCAGGAACTAAAAGGCTATCCATATGGATTGAATGAAATTGCTATTCTGAAACGCGACAGCTCATCCATGATTGCCATCCACGCCTCTATCAATGGAGCGCCACTCACCACTTATCAGGCCGACGGACTGGTTATAGCCACTCCTACCGGCTCTACTGCCTATTCCTTGAGCATTGGTGGCCCCATCATTGTGCCACATAGCAATACCATTGCCATAACCCCTGTAGCCCCTCACAGCCTGAATGTAAGGCCTATTGTCATCAACGACGATTGGGAAATTACGCTCGACGTGGAAAGCCGCAGCCACAATTTCCTCATCGCCATAGATGGCCGTAGCGAAACCTGTAGCGAAGGTACACGCCTCACCATCCGTAAGGCTCCATACCAAATAAAAGTAGTGAAACGGCCCAACCACATATTCTTCCATACGCTCCGCGACAAGATGATGTGGGGAGCAGATGGAAGGGGGTAAAAACAAAAGGTGGGTGTGTTGAAATACACACCCACCTTTTGTTTGAATTATTATCAAATGCTTTGCTCAATGTTCCAAACAAAGGCACGAAGACCGAGCATTTCGGTTTCTTTGTCCATGGCATGAAGCGCCTTGAGCAAGGGTTCTACACGAGCATCATCGACTACGGTCATAATGGCCGAGCACATACTGGGCCATGCATGGCTACCAAAGTGAGGTTCGCCTGTCTTGCTTCCGCGACCTTGCACCTGCTGCCAATAGCTGAAACCACGGCAATTCAAGCGGTCGAGTGTAGCGATGATACGTTCATAGAAGGCCTGGTCGAAAGTGATCATTACTGATTTCATAATCTGATTGTTTCATTAATTTGTCATCCTGAGCTTTGCGAAGGATCTGAAGACATCAACTGTATATGTTTACAGATTTTTCGGGCAAAGTCCTCAACAACTCGTCTTCACTTCGTTCAGAATGACAAGTATTTTAATATTAGTGTTTCTTTTCCTTAGTCATCTTGTCCTTATGGGCCAAGTAGTATTCGTTCAGCATACGCTGCTTCTTCATGGCCTTACGCTTGT
>CAZJFI010000139.1:0-4576 GCA_964545265.1 uncultured Phocaeicola sp. | reverse complement strand
GATATAAGCCTATTGAATGTCGTTTTAGTAAGGTATAAAAAACGTTAGTGGAGGTGTTCAGATTCTTCACTTCGTTCAGAATGACACAACTGATGCAGATTATTATTTACACGATACTTAATATCTAAAAGTTTCACAAGAAATAAGGGTAAGTGTAGGTAAAAGCCGTTGGTTTTTTGTAACTTTGCACCTTGGAAATAGAAATAATCTTTTAAACGAAATAACATTATGAGTAAAAAAGCCCTTTTAATGATTCTTGACGGCTGGGGAATCGGCACTCAAGGTAAAGACGATGTAATCTTCAACACTCCAACTCCGTATTGGGACAGTTTGTTGGCTAACTATCCGCACTCTCAGTTGCAAGCCAGTGGTGAAAACGTTGGTTTGCCTGATGGACAGATGGGTAACTCTGAAGTAGGTCACTTGAACATTGGTGCAGGACGCATTGTGTATCAGGACTTGGTGAAGATTAACCGCGCTTGTGCCGATGGTAGCATCATGAAGAACAAGGAAGTGGTGGCTGCGTTCTCGTATGCCAAGGAAAACGGAAAGAACGTTCACTTTATGGGATTGACATCCAATGGTGGTGTACATAGTTCTTTCGACCATTTGTTTACTCTCTGCAATATTGCCAAGGAATATGGTGTGGGCGAACGCACCTTTATTCATTGCTTTATGGACGGTCGTGATACCGACCCGAGAAGTGGTAAGGGATTCATCGAACAACTCACTGCCCATTGTGCACAGAGTGCCGGTACCATCGCTTCTATCGTAGGTCGTTTCTATGCTATGGACCGTGACAAGCGTTGGGAACGTGTAAAGGAAGCTTATGACCTCTTGGTAGAAGGTAAGGGTAAGAACGCAACCGATATGGTTCAAGCCATGCAGGAAAGCTACGATGAAGGTGTAACCGACGAATTCATCAAGCCTATTCACAACTGCACCGTAGACGGTACCATCAAGGAAGGCGACGTGGTAATCTTCTTCAACTACCGTAATGACCGCGCCAAGGAATTGACTATCGTATTGACTCAACAGGATATGCCTGAACAAGGTATGCACACCATCAAGGATTTGCAATACTATTGCATGACTCCGTATGATGCATCGTTCAAGGGTGTTCACATCCTCTTCGATAAGGAAAACGTACAGAATACTTTGGGTGAATACCTCGCAGCTAATGGCAAGACTCAGTTGCACATTGCCGAAACAGAAAAGTATGCTCACGTAACCTTCTTCTTCAACGGTGGTCGTGAAACTCCGTACGATAACGAAGACCGTATCCTCGTTCCTTCTCCAAAGGTGGCTACTTACGACTTGAAGCCTGAAATGAGCGCTTACGAAGTAAAGGATAAGTTGGTTGAAGCTATCGGTACTCAGAAGTACGACTTCATCGTGGTGAACTATGCCAACGGTGATATGGTGGGCCACACAGGTATCTATCCGGCTATCGAAAAGGCTGTTGTTGCTATTGATGAATGTGTAAAGGATACTGTAGAAGCGGCTAAGGCTAACGATTATGAAGTTATCATCATTGCCGACCATGGTAATGCCGACCACGCATTGAACGAAGACGGATCTGTGAATACCGCTCACTCTTTGAACCCGGTTCCATTTGTTTATGTAACCGAAAACAAGGATGCCAAGGTGGAAAATGGGGTATTGGCCGATGTTGCACCATCTATTCTTCATATCCTCGGCTTGCCACAACCTGCCGAAATGGATGGAAAGGACTTGATAAAGTAATATATAATAATCAATAAGTGTCATCCTGAACACTGACTATGTCATCCTGAGCATAGCGAAGGATCTGGTTACATCCACTTTTTGTGTACAGATTCTTCGTTTCACTCAGAATGACATGTTTTTTTAATTTAGGCAAAATGATTCAGATAGACGATGTAGTAATATCACTCGATGTGTTCCGCGAAAAATTCCTATGCGACTTGAAGGCTTGCAAGGGAGAGTGTTGCATAGAAGGCGATGCAGGGGCACCCGTAGAACTGGACGAGGTGGAGAAACTGGAGGAAGTGCTCCCCGTGATTTGGGATGATTTGGCTCCCGAAGCCCAAGCGGTCATAGACAAGCAAGGGGTGGTGTATACCGACGAAGAAGGTGATTTGGTAACCAGTATTGTAAATGGAAAGGATTGTGTCTTCACTTGTTACGATGAGAAGGGTAGCTGTTATTGTGCCATTGAAAAGGCTTACCGGGCCGGTAAGGTGGAATTTTGCAAACCGGTATCGTGTGCACTCTATCCTATTCGTGTGGGTGATTATGGCCCTTATAAAGCGGTGAATTATCACCGTTGGAATGTTTGTAAAGCAGCTGTATTGCTTGGGCAAAAAGAAAATCTGCCGGTATACAAGTTCTTGAAAGAACCGCTTATCCGCAAGTTTGGCGAAGAGTGGTACCAGGAAATGGAAATAGCTGCTGAAGAATTGAAGAACAGAGGCCTTATATAAATAAAGATATGCATGCCCGTTTGAGGCCATAATGCTAACATAGTGATGAAAAGAAAAATACTCCTCTATATCATGCTTTGTTTCTCTGCGCTCGGATATGCGCAGGAACAGCAACTTTTGATTGCTCCCGATGACTCTATCCGTAGCTTGTTGGGACGTATCTTCCCCAATGCCGACCCGGATCTCTCGTCGCACATGAACCTTCAGTTCTGTTCGGCAGGTATGGCACATTTTACCGAAGGTAAGTTTGACGATGCTGCCTTTAATCTCTATCGGGTGAAGTTGGAAATATTGGGCTCTTTTCATAAGGACTTTTCCTATCATTTTCGTCAGTCGTACAATAAGTACAGTAATCCGCACTCGCTCGACAACTTGTCGTCTTCCATTGAATATGCCGTAGTGAACTGGAAGATGAATAACCGCTTTACGCTGAGTGCCGGTAAGCAAGACTGGGCCTTGGGAGGGTATGAATATTATGTAAATGCCATCAAGGTGAGAGAGTACAGTGAGTTTAATGATTACGTGCCTTGCTATCAGGCAGGACTTACGGGTAGATTGAACTTGAGCTCTACACAGGAATTGGTACTCCAAGTAGCTAATCTTCGAGGAGGGTCGGACGAGGATACTTATTTATACGGTCGTCCTGAAGGGCTGGAGAAAGCCAAAGTGCCTGTACTTTCTACGTTGAACTGGAACGGTTTCTTTGCCGACAATGCGGTACAGTTGCGGTATGCAGCGTCGTGGGGGCAACAAGCCAAGGGACGTAACATCTGTTACTTGACTGCCGGTAATATTTATGAAAAGGGACCGGTGGTGGCTTACCTTGATTTGATGTATTCTCGCGAAGGGCTTGATAGCAAAGGAATAGTCAGCAGCTTGCAGGGGGATGCAATCGGCAATCCTGTAACGGCTCAATACGTGGATTATTTTTCGGCCATAGCCAACTTTGATTATCGTATCCATCCCAATTGGAATGTGTATGTAAAGGGGGCTTACGAAACATCGGGTGTCTATAAAGCTAATGGCCCATTTGAGAAAGGTAAGTACCGTACTGCCTGGAGTGGCCAGGCTTGTGTGGAATATTTCCCCATGCGTAACAGTGAATTGTTGATTTTTGCCCACTTTCTTTATAAGAAGTATGACCTGACTGAACGGGCAAAAGCTATGGTAGGAGATAGTCCTGACAAGCAACGCTTTTCCATTGGGTTGGTTTATTCCATCCCTGTGTTTTAATAGTGGGATTGGGTCAACCGAACAACTCTTTCAATACATCCAAAGATTTAAGTTGAGGAAAATCGGGTAAATGTAACCGGTAGTAATCATTAATAATGGTCAGGCAACGGTTGCGTTCCGTTCGGTTCATCCCAAAAAGGTGCATGGTGTCATAGTTCATGCGGAAAAGCAAACGGATGCGCGATGCTTCTTCGGGTAATAAATACGAACCGCTGGTGGGCGTGGTTAGGGTAAAACAAGCATTGCTCATATCAAAATAACATCCTTCTGTATATAAGTCGAGATTAGGACGTAAACCCAAAAAGCGTGATAAACGCATCAGGAAAACAATGTGAAAGTTGGAGAAATGTTGTTCGCAAGCATCCAGCCAAGTAATGGAGTGCTGCAGGTAAGCGAACAAAGGCTCGTTGGGCGCTTCCTCCTTCAAGGCCCGATACAGAAATTCGGCCAAGAACAATGCGATTCCCGATTTGTAAGGATGATAAGGAATAGATTGGAAAGGGTAAGCCGACTTTACTTCCTTTATATAATATAGGTTGGCCTTAGGACGGAAATCGGCTTCGAACTCCACGAATGCCAAAGGCTGGAACAATACGGAACGCACCCCGCTTTTACGCGATTTGGGTTGCTTCACCAAAAAGGAAGCTCGTCCGTTTTCACGGGTATAAATATGAACGATATTCGAAGTATCGTTATATTTCAGGGTATGTAATACAATTCCTTGCGTTTTTTGATACATTGTTCTTTGGGATAGTTTCACAAAAGTAGGGAAAAATGGGGAAAATGCAATATTTTATTGATTTTTTCTTCAGAATGTTTTGCTAATTCAAAAAGACTTTCTACCTTTGCAATCGCTTTCGGAAAAGGAGAGCAATCCT
>CAZJFI010000138.1:0-4584 GCA_964545265.1 uncultured Phocaeicola sp. | reverse complement strand
CCGAAAAGGGAGATGGCGAATGGATGATGGTGATGAAGGCTGCCTCAAAAGCTGGAAATCCCTCTTAAAAGGGTGGAAAAAGGCAGTATTTGTTTCGTAAAAAAGCGATAAATAACATGTAAAACCCCATTTCTTGCAGGTAAAAGTACATTTCTTGCAAGTCCTTGCAAGCTCCTTGCAGGCTTTTTAGATACTAACTAATTGATTTACAATGCGGCTGTAAGGCTTGCAAGTAAAATGAAGAAAAAATCTATTGTATGGCAAAATATATCAAACAGGAAGTGCCCGGCATGTTGCAATAATTACTATATACCTCTATAAATAAAGGCCACATTGCTCTTCTTTTAATTATGTAAGGTATAAAAAATAAGTTGCATCAGTTTTGTAGTGTCATTTTTTTTATTTCACTATAAATGCTTACATTAACTTTATCCGTGTAATCCGTGCCTTAATTATGTTCATGAAACAGTCTACTAAAAGAGGTGTTTGCTTGAAGAATTACTCCTCTTCCTTAAACCACGAAGCGTACATCAGATAACCGTTGGCAATCTTTTGGTTCAGTTCCTTGCTTTGTTCGGTGGGAATCTTCTTGATGAACTTGGCGGGAACTCCGGCCCATAAAGTACCCGGCTCGATGATGGTATTGCTTAATACCAACGCTCCGGCGGCAACGATAGCCCCTTCGCCAATGATGGCATGGTCGAGGATGGTGGAACCCATCCCTATCAAGGCTCCGTCTTTGACGGTTGCTCCATGAATGGTTACATTGTGGCCTACGGAAACATCGTTGCCTATCTCTACAACCGATTTCTGGTAGAGTGTGTGAAGTACGCTACCGTCCTGTATATTGACCCTATCGCCGATACGGATGGGATTGACATCGCCACGAAGTACGGCATTGAACCAAATGCTGCAATCGTTCCCGATGGTTACATCGCCCACAATGGTGGAATTCTCGGCGAGATAACAATTCTCGCCGATTTTAGGAGTGAATCCTCTGACTGATTTTATGAGTGCCATACCAATTTAGCGTTTAAGCGGAGCGGTTGCTTCCTTTAACCAGGCCTGTTCTTCGGCATTCAAGAGAGGATACAAACGGGCGTATACCATCCGGTGGTATTCGTTGAACCAGGTCAGTTCTTCATCGGTCATCATTTCTACTACCACGGCTTCCTTGTCGATAGGACATAGGGTCAATGGCTCGAACTTGTAGAACTTGCCGAATTCGGTTTCCTGTGCCGGTACCACCAACAAGACATTTTCGGTACGTGCTCCGTGCTTGCCTGCCTTATAGATACCCGGTTCATTGGTGATGTTCATTCCCGGTTCCAACAGGGTAGGCATGTGGTTCATGCGGAATTGGTGAGGACCTTCGTGAACGCAAAGGTATTGTCCTACGCCATGACCGGTTCCGTGCAGGTAGTTGATGCCGCACTTCCACATGGCTATACGGGCAAATGCATCCAGTTGGGTGCCACAAGTACCCTGTGGAAAATGTAAGTTCTGTATTTGCAGATGGCCTTTCAATACCAAGGTATAGTCGGCTTTTTCTTCATCGGTCAACGGACCCAATACAATGGTGCGGGTAATGTCGGTGGTTCCGTCCAAATATTGTCCGCCACTATCTACCAAGAACAAACCTTCCGGCTTCAGTGGCATATCGTTTTCGGGAGTGGACTTGTGGTGGGGAAGGGCTGCGTGTTCCTTGTATCCGGCAATGGTGTCAAAGCTGATGCCCTTGAACAAATCTTGTTCTGCACGGAAACCGCATAATACCTTGTCGGCGCTCATCTCGGTTTCGTTGCCCGATTTAACGGCTTCCTTCACCCAGCGGATGAATTTGACCATGGCTACACCATCGCGTTCCATGCAGCGACGGAATCCTTCTATTTCCACATCGTTCTTGTAGGACTTCATCAAACCTACAGGAGAGGGCGCGATGATGGCATCGGCGTATTTCACGGCCAAGGTATAAAGCGATTCGTTTACGGCTGGAGATACCTGCAATCTTTCGCTATGCTTGCTCTTATAGTTCATCAAATCTTCTTGTAAACTGTTGTATGGACGGATGTCTACATGATGTTCCTGAAGGTAAGCGCGTACTTCATCTGAAACTTTTTCCTCTAATATATATAAGGTATGACCTTCGGGGGTAATCAACAGATAGCTGATGAAGATTGGATTGCAATGCACGTCGCAACCGCGCAAGTTCAATGTCCAGGCAATGTCGTCGAGTGCCGAGATGATGATGGAGGTAGAACCGTTGACTTTGATCTTTTCTTGAATCCGGGCAATCTTGTCTGTACAGGAAATACCGGCATACTTGATGTCGTGCAAGAAGATAAGGTCTTTCGGCAAGCAGGGACGGCCTTCCCAAATGGTATTGAACGGATCATCGACTACGGTTAATGTCAAGCCTTTGCCGGCCAACTCTTCGCGCAACGAAGCTGCTTGTGCGGCTGTGTTTACCCATCCGTCGATACCTACCCATTCGCCGGACTTTAATTCTGTCCCCAACCAATCGGTGATTGATGGGGTTTCGGGTAATTTGTCTTTGAACAGGCGGATGCCGCTTCCCTCCAATTCATTGGCTGCCTGGAGGAAGTAGCGTGAGTCGGTCCACAAACCTGCATCGGTCAGGGTTATGACAGCTGTACCGGCAGAACCGGTGAATCCGCTGATATATTTACGTGATTCCCAATGTGCAGGGATATATTCTCCGGAATGGGGGTCTGTACTGGGAACAATGAAGGCAGAAAGTTGATTCTTCTTCATAAAGTCGCGCAAGGCGGCTATTCTTTGAATGATTTCGGTTTTCATAATAGATAATTAATGTTTGCTACAAAGATACGATTTCTCTGTCATTTTAAAGAAAAAATGCGGGAAAGTTTTGTAAATAAAGAAAGTATGTGTAATTTTGCGCCGCAATTTGACTGCGAAAAATTTATAACAACATATTTAAATAAAAGTAAAATGATTATTGTACCAGTAAAAGAAGGCGAAAACATTGAAAAAGCGCTGAAGAAATTTAAGAGAAAATTTGAAAAGACAGGTGTTGTAAAGGAATTGAGAGCAAGACAGCAGTTCGACAAACCGTCTGTACTTAACAGACTTAAAAAGGAACGTGCTGTATACGTACAGAAGCTCCAACAAGTAGAAGAGTAATTTTTTTACGCAAACTTCTTTGATTTCTTGAATTCTTTTCCTATATTCGTTGCATAATTTGATAATGCGACGTTTCTTATGTTGATAGATTCTTTCTTGAAGTATCTTCGCCTTGAGCGGAACTATTCAGACAAGACGGTTGTTGCGTATGGAATAGATTTGCGAAAGTTTGAAGAATTCTTTAAAGGCCTTGACGAAGAACTGGATTTTACTACGATAGATGCCGATGTGGTCCGCCAATGGGTTGTAAGTCTGATGGATGAGGAGCATGTGAAAGCATCTTCGGTAAACCGGAAACTGAGTTCGCTCCGTTCGTTCTATCGTTTCTTGTTGAGAAAGAAAGAGATAACGGTGAATCCGATGTTGAGGGTGGTAGGCCCTAAGAAGGATAAGCCTCTTCCCACTTTCTTGCGCGAAACGGATATGAACCGCTTGCTGGATGAATCTTCTTTCGGAGAAGGTTTTGAAGCTTGCAGGGACAGGATGATTCTGGAAATGTTTTATGCTACAGGCATGCGTCTTTCGGAATTGATTGGACTGAATGAAGCGGATGTGGATTTTTCGGCAAAGTTGATAAAGGTGACTGGAAAGAGAAACAAACAACGCTTGATTCCGTTTGCGGATGAGATGGCGGTTGATTTGCAAGAATATATTAAGGTAAGGAATGAAGCGATACCCCAAGGCTCGGAAGCTTTCTTTGTTTTGAAGAACGGAAAGCGGATGTATGCCGGAAAGGTATATGAGATAGTGAAAAGGAACCTCGGCAGAGTGGTGTCGTTGAAGAAGAGGAGCCCGCATGTCTTGCGCCATACATTTGCCACGGCGATGCTGAATCATGAAGCGGAGCTGGGTGCAGTGAAGGAGTTGTTGGGACATGAAAGTTTGGCAACTACAGAAATCTATACGCATACTACCTTCGAGGAACTGAAAAAAGTTTATGAACAAGCTCATCCAAGAGCGTAAAAAAGGAGGTTTTTATGGAAGTAAGAATTCAAGCGATTCATTTTGATGCATCAGAAAGACTTCAGGATTTTATCCAGAAGAAGGTTGCAAAATTGGAGAAGTATTGCGATGATATAAAGAAAGTGGAGGTGTCATTAAAGGTAGTAAAGCCTGAAACTGCAATGAATAAGGAAGCCGGAATAAAGGTGCTTGCACTGAATGGTGAGTTCTTTGCAGAGAAGGTGAGTGATACATTTGAAGAATCCGTGGACGTGTGCGTAGATGCATTGTCCAAACAATTGACCAAAGCAAAGGAAAAACAACGTGGCAAATAAAAAAAATGCCAAAAGTTTTTGTGTTTTAAAATAAATACCTAACTTTGCAGCCGCTTAGCCTGTTAAAGGCTTTGGCTGCAAAGTTTGATAAGCCTCTTTAGCTCAGTTGGCCAGAGCACGTGATTTGTAATCTCGGGGTCGT
>CAZJFI010000137.1:0-4590 GCA_964545265.1 uncultured Phocaeicola sp. | reverse complement strand
AAAAACACTCAATACACTCAGTAAACTCAGTTATTTTTTTGATAATGGGGTACTCCATCAATCATTAAACAGCTCGAAGGTAAACTTGAAGCCTACGGTATCAAACTCTCCATTGATGGAGCTGACAAAGGCGCCTACATCGAATATGTGGGTGCCTATTCCATAGCCTAACTCCACATAAGGATTCAAGCGGGGCATAAACAAAATACCGGCATAGAGGCGTTCATGCTGTATTTTGCCCAACAGGCGGTTCAAGGGGCGCAACAGGATAAAGGGGGACTCATAGGTGAGATTCCCTCTCCAATATTGGCGGGATGAGTTATACCAACGGCGGTCGAGCAACTGGAAGGTGCCCCCTATTTCGTCGTTCCAATCTTCGGGAATATTGCTTCGGGAGAAATTGACGAAATCCACAAAATACATGTTGTCCATGCGGGTAAACAGACCTCCTCCTACTCTATAGGCCAATGAACGGATGCGGCTAAGCTTGATGATTTGCTGCACATCGAACTCAAAACGTTCGTGGGCATCGGTACCTCCCAGCACACCCTTGATACCTTTTTCATAGTCTAATATGAAAGTCGGCATACTGGAGCCGATGTTCATCTTACGGTTGCCGTTCATGTAATAATACAAGCCGGGAGTCCACTCTATGCGGATGCGTGGTGCAAAGCTGTTGTAACTGGAACGGATACCTTTTTTTTTCAGAATGTCTTCGTAGGACAAGGTTCCTTGCACCTTGGGCGACAAATCAATACCCAAATAGCGCCAGTGCATGGAAACACCGGTCTTGACGTACAGACCGTTGACAGGCTCTATGGAGTGGAAAAGATTGAGGTAAACATCCTTAAAATAGTCCAGCTCCATGTTGTCAAAATTGAAGGTACTGTCGGGCTGCGCTTTGAGTTGGTCTACCACCGCACTACTGAATATGCGGTTACCATTCCCTACACTCACATCGAAAGAGCCTAATATTTCAGGCAAATACTGGAACATGGCATCGGCCTTTACATAGAGTTCCTTGCGGGTAAAGTTATAGCCTATCTGCGGAGTGATTTTAAGGAGTTTGCCATCGTTGAACAACTTGTTGTATTTAAAGCGCTGCTTGTAGGAAATGCCCCGGCTGTGGCTATAGTTCAGCATCACCGGATTGATGAGTGGTGAGCAACGCACACTCCCCATACCGGCAAGGTTAACATTGTAGTTTCCTATAAGCATATCGCCTACCTGCCCCCAGAAGACGGATGCCTTGGCTTTCTTGTCATCTACCAGTTCTTTGCGATGGGCAAGGGTATCCTTACGCGCCCAATGAGTGAGGTAGAGGGAATCTTCTTCGGGGGACAAGGCATAGGGGCGCATTTCGGCAAACTTCTCCTTGTCGGTCACCACTTGGGTGGAATCGAATGTCAGGCTATAGAATTCCGTCAAATCGTGGGAGTGTTTCTTCTTCGATTTCCTTCGGGGACCACCATTGTACAGAGAAACGTGTTTGTACTTCATTTCTCCGCAGCAATTCATTTCCAGGTGATTGCCCATGAACTTGAAGGTGAGGTTCAAGTCAAAGTGCATGGGCAGAAACTCTTCATCGCCAGCCTCTCCCATCACACTTCGAAGCTTGAACTGTATCATATCGAACTGCCCCTCCATATATATTTCGCGGATGCTCCAAATTTGGTCGCTCACCAAGATATATCCCTTCACTAATTGGGTGCCGTTGTATTTGGGGATGATCTGTATTTTATAGACCAAATTGTCCGAAGGACCGATGATGGTATCCAACAAATAGCTATAATAACGGCTGGATTCCTTATCGAGTGGTGACAGGAGTCTTTCCGACATCATGGACGATGAATAGACATTCATGTTCAGGAATTCGGTCAAATCGGTCAGCTGTCCCTTGTTTCTGGGGAATGTTCCCAATACAGCCTTCACCTTGCGGTTATAGATATCGGGCGACGTATATTGCATTTCGCTGACAGACTCGATGATGTATTCGTCCACACCCTTTTCCAGACGGAACATGGAGGGAATATAGCGAATGAGCTTGTTGCTTTTATGCACCTTGAACCTACCCTTCAAGTACATATCGGCCTTATATTCATCTACAGCCTTGGAATACAGGGAAGAGAACTGGAAGATACTCTGCAAGATGGTATCGGATACGGTTGACATACCCGCATAAGCCGGTGTTTCCTTCTGCTCTGCCCTAACTGCGAGAGAAAGAAAAGTGCAAACAAGCACCAGGACTATATATCGGATAGCACCGTTCATCGTTTTTTTTACAATAATCGGCAAATATAGCTAAAAACCTGATTCAAACATCAACTTAATGTATAATTAACATCTCGCGCACTTTCAGAAAAATAGTTGGCATTATCATGGATAATTGGACGAAAAGCTGTAATTTTGCAGCCAACAACTAAAAAAGAAAGACAAGATGTCCAAAATGAGATTCTTCGCTCTCCAAGAATTAGCGAACAGACGTCCCGTAAATGTGGATTACCCATCCGAAAAACTATCCGATTATTACGGCGACCATGTATTCGACCGCAAGAAAATGCAAGAATACTTGCCCAGTGAAGCTTATAAGGCAGTAATCAATGCCATTGAAAACGGAATACCCTTTAACCGCGAAATGGCCGATATGATTGCCAATGGCATGAAAAGTTGGGCAAAGACATTCAATGTAACCCACTATACACACTGGTTCCAGCCATTGACCGACGGCACTGCTGAAAAGCATGATGGCTTTATAGAGTTTGGTGAAGATGGCGACATCATCGAACGTTTCTCGGGCAAACTGCTCATCCAACAGGAACCTGATGCATCAAGCTTTCCAAACGGAGGTATCCGTAATACTTTTGAAGCGCGAGGCTATACAGCATGGGATGTTTCGTCACCTGCCTTTATTGTGGACTCTACCTTGTGTATTCCTACCATTTTCATTTCCTATACCGGTGAGGCATTGGACTACAAGACTCCGCTGTTGAAGGCTTTGGCAGCAGTAGACAAGGCGGCAACCGAAGTATGCCGGATGTTTGTGCCCGATGTAAAACGCGTATATGCCAATTTAGGTTGGGAACAGGAGTATTTCTTAGTGGATACTGCCCTTTACAATGCCCGTCCCGACCTCTGCATAACAGGACGTACGCTGATGGGACACTCTTCACCCAAAGACCAGCAGCTGGACGACCACTACTTTGGCTCCATCCCTCCACGAGTAACCAGCTTTATGAAAGAGTTGGAACTGGAGTGCCATAAATTGGGAATCCCGGTAAAAACCCGTCATAACGAAGCAGCTCCCAATCAGTTTGAATTGGCTCCTATATTCGAAGATGTAAACAGAGCCAACGACCATAACCAGCTGGTAATGGATTTGATGAAACGACTGGCCACCAAACATAACTTTACTGTATTGCTGCACGAAAAGCCATTCAAGGGAGTGAATGGATCGGGCAAGCACAACAATTGGTCGCTTTGCACCGATACCGGCATCAACTTGTTTGCACCCACCAAAACAGCCGAAGGGAACATGCTTTTCCTGACCTTCGTAGTCAATGTGCTGATGATGGTTTACAAGAACCAGGATTTGTTGAGAGCTTCCATTGTAAGTGCTGGAAACAGCTATCGTCTGGGCGCTGCCGAAGCACCTCCAGCCATTCTTTCCATTTTCTTGGGAGGACACTTGTCGCACATGCTCGATGAGGTAGTGGAACGATTGGGAGAAGCCGAATTGTCGGCCGACAAGAAGCAGGCACTTCAATTGGGCATCAGCAGAATACCGGCTATCTTATTGGATAATACAGACCGCAACCGCACCTCTCCTTTCGCCTTTACCGGTAACCGATTTGAATTCCGTGCAGCAGGCGCATCGGCCAACTGTGCCGCATCCATGATTGTCATCAACGCAGCCATGGCGCATCAGCTCAATGAATTCAAGGCACAAATCGATGCTTTGGTTGCTGGTGGCATGGAACAGGAAGAAGCGCTTTACAAAGTGCTGAAAGATACCATTATCGCTTCGCAGAACATCCGTTTTGAAGGCGACGGCTATTCGGAAGAATGGAAAAAAGAAGCCGAAAAACGTGGATTGACCAATATATGCCATGTTCCTGAAGCCATCATGAAATTCAATGATCCACAATCAAGATCTGTATTGTTAGGCGAAAAGATTTTCAATGAAAACGAATTGAACTGCCGCATAGAAGTAGAGCTGGAAAAATACACCAAGAAGGTACAGATAGAGAGTCGCGTATTGGGCGATATGGCCATCAACCACATTGTGCCCACCGCCGTGATTTATCAGAACAGACTGCTTGAAAACTTACGCGGATTAAGAGAAACCTTCTCTGCCGAAGAGTATGAAGCACTGGGTGCCGACCGTCGTGAATTGGTGAAGGAAATCCAATTAAGGATATTGGCCATCAAGCAATTGGTTAATGATATGACCGAAGCACGGAAAGTAGCCAACCGTTTGCCAAGCCAGATAGAAAAGGCTTTCAGCTACGAAGAAAAGGTACGTCCTTATCTGGAAGAAATTCGCGATCACATCGACCATCTGGAATTGGAAATAGACGATGAAATTTGGCC
>CAZJFI010000136.1:0-4598 GCA_964545265.1 uncultured Phocaeicola sp. | reverse complement strand
TTGTAATTGTTTTCACTTTTGCCTTTAAGAAAGTAAATTGTAAAATTAGATAGTTTAATTTGCTTTTATTGATTTTAGTGTTTACTTTTGTATCATCAATGTAAATCGTCATTAAGTTTGTAAATGAAGGATCGTATTAACCAAATTAAGCTCAGAGAAGGAATGACCGATGGTCAATTTGCCGAAAAAATAGGCATATCGCCTGCTTCCCTCTCCCATATCCTCAATGGTAGGAACAAGCCCAGTCTGGAAGTGGTAACCAAAATTCACAAGAAGTGTAGCTATATAGATTTGGAATGGTTGCTATATGGCACCGGAGAGATGGAAAATGCACACGATGCACCTCAACAGGGTGAATATGGCACTTCTTTGTTCGATGAGAATCCGTTTTTTTTGTCCGAATCTTCGGGAGATTCAGAATTTCGCAAGGAAATTGAACCAAAAACACCCGTTTTCCCTACCAAAGAGATTGTGCGTGAGGAGATTAAGTATATTGAAAAACCGGCAAGGAAAATTACCGAAATAAGAATTTTCTTCGATAACGGCACTTACGAAACATTTCATCCCGATAAATAACTCCTATTTTCGATGATTTTTGGGTAAATTCTGTATATTTGCATATTCAAAGGATTTACCTTATAAAATTATATATATGAAGAAATATATTTTAGATTTGGAGGTTACTCAGAACATCCGGTTGCATGCCAACTATGTGCTGATTAAGATGACTCATGCAAATCCGTTGCCCGAAATGCTTCCGGGACAATTTGCAGAGATTCGTATTGACGGGTCGAACACGACATTCCTTCGCCGTCCGATTTCTATCAACTTCGTAGATAAGGAATCAAACGAGGTGTGGTTCCTGGTGCAATTGGTGGGCGATGGTACACGTAAGTTGGCTACCGTAAAGCCGGGCGATGTGGTGAATGTGGTACTCCCCTTGGGTAATGGCTATACATTGCCTCAAAAAGAGGCCGATATAAAGCCTTTGTTGGTTGGAGGTGGTGTGGGTACCGCCCCTATGCTGATGCTGGGCTCAGCACTTGCTAAAATGGGTTGTAAGCCCATTTTCCTATTAGGTGCACGCTCATCAAAAGATTTGCTCCAATTGGATGAATTCCAGAAGCTGGGCGATGTATATATCACTACCGAAGATGATAGCATGGGCGAAAAGGGATATGTAACCCAACATAGCGTGTTGGGCGAACAGAAATTCGATATGATCTATACCTGTGGTCCTAAACCGATGATGATGGCAGTAGCCAAATATGCCAAGGCAAACGATATAGATTGCGAGGTATCGTTGGAAAACAAGATGGCTTGTGGGGTAGGCGCATGTCTGTGTTGTGTGGAAAACACAGACGAAGGCCATTTGTGTGTATGTAAGGAAGGTCCGGTATTTAATATAAAGAAACTATTATGGCAGATTTAAGCGTTAATATAGGCAATTTAAAGCTCTCTAACCCGGTTATGACGGCTTCGGGTACATTTGGCTATGGCAAGGAGTTTGAAGACTTTGTCGACCTGGAAAAGATTGGAGGTATCATTGTAAAGGGCACTACTTTGCATCGTCGTGAGGGAAATCCTTATCCGCGTATGGCAGAAACTCCTATGGGGATGCTGAATGCCGTAGGATTGCAAAATAAAGGGGTAGATTACTTCATCGAACAAATCTATCCGCAAATAAAGGATATACGCACCAACATGATTGTAAACGTGTCGGGGTCGGCCATAGAAGACTATGTACAGACGGCCGAGAAAATAAACGAGCTGGAGGCTATTCCTGCTATCGAATTGAACATCTCGTGCCCTAATGTAAAGCAGGGAGGTATGGCGTTTGGAGTTACCGCCAAAGGTGCCGGCGAAGTGGTGAAGGCCGTGCGCGAGGTGTATAAGAAAACCTTGATTGTAAAGCTTTCGCCCAACGTGACAGACATCACTGAAATAGCGCGTGCCGCCGAGGCTTCTGGAGCCGATAGTGTGTCGCTGATCAATACCCTTCTGGGCATGGCTATCGATGCCGAAAAACGAGTACCGTTGCTCTCTACCGTGACTGGTGGTATGAGTGGGGCAGCCGTAAAACCTATCGCTTTGCGCATGGTATGGCAAGTGTCGAAAGCGGTAAATATTCCTGTCATCGGATTGGGTGGTATCATGAATTGGAAGGATGCCGTTGAATTCCTCCTAGCGGGTGCTTCGGCCATTCAGATTGGTACGGCCAACTTCATAGATCCGGCCATTACCGTAAAGGTCGCCGAGGGGATAAACGACTACTTGGATCGTCATGGATTTACGTCTGTAAAGGATATTGTAGGAGGCTTGGTTGTATAAAAATATTTGTGAATATTTGATATCCGGAAGCGGGTGCCCTAAGAAGAAATACTTAAGGCATCCGCTTTTCTTTTGTGCTTGTATTACCTTGTTTTGTTATTTTAAAATTAGTTGCGTATGCAATTAACTTTAAGGGTATAAAATGATAACTTTTTCGATGGAAAGGGTGTTTTTTGATAAATTTCTCCCATTCCATCGAGGGTGATATGGAGAGGATATGAGGATGGGATTTTTCGGTTTAAGGAGTGAGCCTTACAAGTTAGTTTGGTTGGTTATGGATAAAGAAGAGCGAAAAAACGGATTCGTTTAAGAAAATTTCCATAAGTGAATCCGTTTGCAATGTAAAATAAATTTATTTCAATAAATCAGGTCTCAAACGTTGGGTTCTTTCCAATGATTGTTGCAATTCCCACTCCTTGATTTTGGCTTCGTGACCCGATAAGAGTATATCGGGAACTTTCCATCCGTTGTATTCGGCTGGGCGTGTATAGACAGGTGCGGCAAGCAAGTTGTCCTGGAAGGAATCCGACAAGGCCGATTGTTCATCGGAAATTACACCCGGGATGATGCGTACGATGGAATCGGATATCACTGCAGCTGCTAACTCTCCCCCAGTGAGCACATAATCGCCAATGCTGATTTCTTTGGTGATGAGATGCTCGCGGATGCGATAATCGATACCCTTGAAATGACCGCATAGAATAATCAGATTCTTGGCCATCGAAAGGGAGTTGGCCATGGGTTGGTTGAATTGCTCTCCGTCGGGGCTCGTAAAGATTACCTCATCGTAATCGCGCTCGGCTTTCAGGGCGGAAATACATCGGTCGATAGGTTCTATTTTCATGACCATACCGGCAAATCCGCCAAACGGATAATCGTCTACCTTGCGATAACGGTCGTAGGCATAATCGCGCAAGTTGTGGATGTGTATTTCTGCCAATCCTTTCTTTTGTGCACGGCTCATGATGGAGCAATTGAAGAACCCTTCAATCATTTCGGGCAATACGGTGATGATATCTATTCTCATTTTCATTCAATTTTCTGCAAAAGTACGAAAACCCAAGCGATTTTCAGCAAAAATAGTTATTTTTGTACCAAATCTTACCTTTATATGTATGAACGAAGTAGAAAGAATATACCAGTTGCGTGAAGAACTTCACCGACACAACCATAATTACTATGTGCTGAATGCGCCCGAAATAGGCGATCAGGAGTTTGATATCTTGATGCGGGAATTGCAAGATTTGGAGGAGAAACACCCTGAATGTAAGGACGATAACTCGCCAACCATGCGTGTGGGAAGCGATTTGAACAAGAATTTTACGCAAGTGGCGCACAAATATCCTATGCTTTCGTTGGCCAATACGTACTCGGAATCCGAAGTGGCCGAATTTTATAACCGTGTGAAGAAGGATTTGAACGAGGATTTCGAGATTTGTTGCGAAATGAAGTTCGATGGTACCTCTATATCCCTCACTTACGAGGATGGTAAGTTGGTGAGAGCGGTAACCCGTGGCGATGGTACACTAGGCGATGATGTGACCGACAATGTAAAGACTATCCGAAGCATTCCATTGATTCTTAGAGGAGAAGGATATCCACGCGAATTCGAGGTCAGAGGGGAGATATTGATGCCATGGGTGGTTTTTGAGCAATTGAACGAAGAACGGGAACGCAGGGAAGAGTCCTTGTTTGCCAATCCGCGTAATGCCGCTTCGGGTACTTTGAAGTTACAAAACTCGTCGGTAGTGGCGTCGCGCAAGCTGGATGCCTATCTATATTACTTGTTGGGTGAGGAATTGCCGGCCGCAGGGCATTACGAAAACATGCAGGAGGCTGCCCGATGGGGATTCAAAGTATCGGACATCATGCGCAAGTGCTCTACGTTGGAAGAGGTGATTGATTTCATTCACTATTGGGATGTAGAGCGTAAGAATTTATCTGTAGCTACCGATGGCATTGTTCTGAAAGTGAACTCGTTACGACAACAACGCAACTTGGGATTTACCGCCAAGTCTCCCCGTTGGGCCATTGCCTACAAGTTTCAGGCCGAAAGGGCTTGCACGCGATTGAACAAGGTAACTTATCAGGTAGGGCGTACGGGGGCCATTACTCCGGTAGCCAACCTCGATCCCGTTCAATTGGCCGGTACGGTGGTGAAACGTGCCTCGCTTCATAATGCCGACATCATCGAAGGGCTGGATTTATACATCGGCGACATGGTGTATGTAGAGAAGGGCGGAGAAATTATCCCCAAGATAGTGGGA
>CAZJFI010000135.1:0-4623 GCA_964545265.1 uncultured Phocaeicola sp. | reverse complement strand
CTTGCATATCCACTAACGACAAACAGTTAGAGGCCACCCTCACCTTTGCCGGTACTAACCGTGCAGAGCTTGAAAAAGTACTGTATCACTATAAAGACAATCCGCAAAAGCAGGAAGCCGCTCGCTTCCTGCTTATTCACATGAAGGACCGTCATCATTATCATAGTGCAGGGATTGACAGCATCCGCCATTATCTGACAGTGGCCACCAAACAGGAAAGTTGCCTGCCTTTTGATGTGGAACAGAAATGGGGTGCATACCACTATAAACAAGAAAAACCAATCTATGGGAAAAACGGCAGTTGGTTAATTGAAAGTAACTGTCTTAGTGCTCTTGTCGGCAAAGACAATGGTTACTTGCTTCTGGTCCGGAGAGATTTCAACCGATGCTACGGGGCTGAGTTCTTCTTCGGTTAGGCTGCGCTGTTTCTTCCAGAGCTGCAGGGTAACGTAGATTTCGCTCTTTTCTACATGGTCGGTTGCCATGATGACGGCTGCTTCCTTGCTTACCGGATGCAAGTCTTGGGTATAGACGGGTTTCACCTTTTCCCAACCGGCCAGCGGAATCATGGCCAGTTCATAGGCTCCGTTGGAAAGCAATTGGGCTTCGTGGTCTTTTATCTGGCGCTTGGATGCTTGGAAAGGTTCTTGCAGCAACGGCAGGGAGTAGTGTCCCAAGGAAATATCGGTGGGCTGCGGAACGGTCACCTTGTCTACACGGAGGATACCGTTGGGCAGACAGATGTCGGCCAACTGGTACTTCACCTCTTCGTTGGTTTCCAATACGGCATCGCGACGATAGATGTCGTTCTCGAAGCTCTGGAAGGTATAGAGACGGAGCACTTCCCACAAGGAATCCTTGTTCAGTGTGCCGTAGTTCATCGAGATTTCTCCGTTGGCACCATCGGCCATCCAGGGGAATTCGGTGTTATAGGCCAGCTTGTTGTAGTTTTCGGAGCTACGGAACTTCTGCCAGTCGCGGGATACGCTTTCGTGGCACCACGAGCGCATTTCCGAACCACCGCTGTTGGGATAGTTGGTGATGAGCAGGTTGGTGGCCGGCTGGAACTTGTGGTATACCTGGCCGTCCTTCAGCTCGTCTTCCCAAGGGCCGTTGTTTTCGGTTGCCGACCAGTATTTGGAGTCTTCGGGGAGCAACAAGCCCAAGAAGGCTTTGCCACACCAATACACACTGCCGCGGCAGCTATAGATCTGCACTACCGGAGCAAACGGGCCATAGAAGCCCATGGTAGGTACATTGTCCATCAGGAATTCCGGGTGTTGCATGAACTGCAGCAAGGTGGCCGAGGCTATGCGGCGCATCCAGCCATAGTTCACTTCGCCACTTTCGTCCCATTCCAGTAAGGGGAGGGGAGAAACCGAGGCAAAACGGTAGCAGCAGCTACGTCCCCACATATTCATGCGGCCGTCTTCGGCAAACATATAGGGGTAGTTGGCTACCAGGTCGTGCTGGTTCTTCATGAATTGGGAGGCCAGTTCGGGGAACTGCTTCTTGCCCCACATTTCGGCCCAGAAAGGCCCGTAGGTCTGGTAAGCCCACATGCTGTAGTAGTCGTATGCCGGTGCATCGTTGTACCAGCCTTCACCGCGGTAGCGCTTGAGCAGCTCGGTGAGGTTCATTTCTAAATATTCCTCGTTCACTTCATAGCCCTGGTCCTTCAGGAAGCTCAGGATGAAGATGTTGAAGAAACGCCAGTTGGAACCGATGGTAGGACCTTCGCCATAGCTCAACATGGTAGCGGCCAACGAGTCCTTGTCGGCTTGTGAGAGGGGTTCCCACAATACTTCGGGAGCTGCCTGCATGGAGATACACAGCGAACCCAGTTCCAACAGTGTCTGGCTGGGACCTCCCTTGCGGTGAGGGATGTAGCTGTTGCTCTCGGGGTTGGAGATGTTGACAAGCTGGTGGCGGTAATAATCGGCTACCTTGATGCCGTTTAAGGTCAGGTCGGGATTATCCTTCAATAAGGGGGCAGCCACAAACAAGGTACGTGCCAGTCCTTCCAACTTGGCCACGGGGATATCGTGTTCACCACGGGGGTAGGTCTTGTCCAGTTGTTTGGGGAAATCCATCTGGTCGTCCAGCGAGTCGATGTAGGTAAAGGCTCCGTTGAGCAGGTATTCGGCTGCTTGTATCCAGTGCTTGCGGGTCATCCCGGTATAGGGGCTCTTGTCATAATCCGGTTTTTCTACAACAAATACATTCTCCGGGTGTTTTTCCTTAGGACTTCCGGTGCAGGCCATAAAGAAGAACAGGCTTGCCAGGCAGGCAAATAAAAATACTTTCTTCATGATATAGTTATTTTAAATGATTTCATAAAAACAAAGATACGATGTTTTTCAGTAACATCGTATCATAAATCATTCAATTAGGTCCTAAAAATTAGGCAAAAGAATTGGGAACTTAATTAATGTCATCCTGAGCATCGCAAAGGATCTGGGAACAACCACTTGGGGTATACAGATCCTTCACTTCGTTCAGGATGACAAAGACATTTCTGACCTTTAAAACCCAACTAAAATGCGGAATACTTTTTGTGGGGCAGCGGCCCATTCCTGCATGGCTTCAAGGGCTTGTTCGGGAGTCGTTATACGGCTGATGAACTTATCGTAGGGGAAGTCGTTACGGCTCAAGTATTGGATGACGGCCCGGAAGTCTTCGGGGAGGGCATTGCGCGAACCACGGATGGTGAGTTCCTTCTGTACAAACAGCTTGGTCTGGAAGGCAATTTCTGTCTTGGCATAGCCAATGAATACCACTCTTCCGGTGAAGCTCACCTCGTCGATGGCCAGGGTATAGGTGGCCGGACTGCCTACCGCTTCGATTACCAAATCAGCTCCAAAGCCGTTTGTGATTTCCTGCAAGCGCTCATGTACATTCTCTTTCAGGGAGTTGATGGTGTAGGCGGCACCCACTTCCCGGGCCAGGGTCAATTTCTCGTCGTCCAGATCGACAGCTACGACGGTGGCGCCTCGCAAGGCAGCACGGATAATGGCTCCCATGCCCACCATGCCACAACCAATGACCATCACTACATCGATATCGGTTACACAGCCATTGCTTACCGCATGGAACCCTACACTCATGGGTTCTATCAACGCACAATCGCGGGGACTGATGCCCGGTGCCGGAATAATCTTTTCCCAGGGTACTACCAGATAGTCGGACATGGAACCGTTGCGCTGTACACCCAATGTCTCGTTATGCTCGCAGGCGTTGAACCGACGGTTGCGGCACGAAGCGCATTTGCCACAGTTGGTGTAGGGGTTCACGGTGACTACCATGCCTGGTTGTAGGGTGGCAGGTACCTTGTCGCCCACCTCTTCGATGGTCGCACCAATTTCGTGTCCGGGGATAATAGGCATCTTCACCATGGGGTTCTTTCCTAAGAAGGTGTTCAGGTCGGAACCGCAGAACCCTACATAGTGTATCTTGACCAAGACTTCTCCTGCCTGCGGAGTGGGTTTAGGCATTTCGATGACCTGCATCTGGGCAGGTGCCGGTATTTGGATTGCTTTCATTGTTTTTGGGGTTATTCAGACATGTTTTTAATATAAGGCAGTTCTATCAAATCCTTAAAGCCATAGAACTGTTCGGCATTCTTGCCCAAGAACAGGGCCTTGTCTGTATCGCTCAACTCCTTGCTCTTGATGATGAAATCGTACGACATGCGGTAGGTAATGGCGGTGATGGTACGCGGATAGTCCGAACCCCACATCAGTTTGTCCATTCCCACCAAATCAGCTGCCCGACGGATGGCATGTATGGCTCCCCGGAAGGGGTAGAACTCATCGTTGAACAGCCAGGTGATGCCGCCCGATTCAATCCGTACATGTGGGTGACGGGCCAACTTGATCTGTTCTTCCCATCCCTCACGGGTCACCATGCCGAAGTGCCCGATGGCAATTTTCAGATTCGTACATTCCCTGATGATTTCTTCCATCTCGCCCACCTGCAAGTCGCCGTCCGCCAAATCGATGGAGAGGATGGCCCCTCTTTGTTCCATTATACGGAACATCTGCATCATTTCATCGTTTACCAAGCTGATACGTCCTTCGGGGAGCAACAGACGCTGGGCGGGTATCTTGATGGCACGGAACCCTTGGTTGAGCAATTCTACGGCCTGGACAAGGAAGCCCGGTTTGCGGAACTCGCACATGCCGCATGTGAGGAAGCGGTTGGGATACTTGCGTTCCACTTCCTGTAGGTAATCATTCTGGATACCGTCGATAAACTCTTGGGTGATGACTGCTGCTGATACTTGGGCATAGTCCATGTTGGACAAAAAGACTTCGGCGCTGTTCACTCCATCCACCATGAACGGAGGAACCATCTGGCGGATTTCTCCCATGAACAGGGAACGCCCGTTTTCCAGAGTGCGGATGGGAAGTCCGTCGACAACAGTGTCTTGCTTGAGCCACAAATGGGCATGAGCATCTATAATTTTGTATTCCATTATTCGTTGTTTTATGAATTAGCCCAACTTACACGTTTCTGATTGCCGATGATGTCCTGTACTTCCTGCACCAGTTGCCAATCGATGGGTTCTTCGGCATATTCAATGTTCTTGATGACATTCTGCGGATTGGCCGAACTGAACAG
>CAZJFI010000134.1:0-4627 GCA_964545265.1 uncultured Phocaeicola sp. | reverse complement strand
TCTTCAATGAACTCAAACAGGAATTTTTTGCCCAAGACGAAAGATTCAAGGAAATCTCCATGGGCATGTCCGACGATTATCCCCTTGCCATCGGGGCCGGAAGCACATTAATCAGAGTAGGAAGCAAAATTTTCGGGGAAAGAATCTATTAACATTCTAATTTGCACATTAAAGAACATTTTGTGCCGTTTTCTTTTGCCAGTTCATAATTAAAGTCTATATTTGCACAGATTTAAAAAAAACGTGCAGAATAATAAGACTGAATTATATGGACAACGAAAAAAGTTTCATATCCCTAATTGAACAAAGTATCAAGAATAATTGGGACTCCAATGCTTTGACCGATTATAAAGGCATTACCCTACAATATAAAGATGTAGCCCGAAAAATAGAAAAAATCCACATCCTTCTTGAAGAAAGTGGCGTAAAGAAAGGCGATAAGATAGCCATTTGCGGACGTAACAGTTCACATTGGGGAGTAACCTTTCTGGCTGTTGTAACTTATGGTGCAGTCATTGTACCCATTCTGCATGAGTTTAAGGCAGACAATGTTCACAACATTGTGAACCACTCTGAAGCCAAATTATTATTCGTAGGCGATATGGTTTGGGAAAATCTGGATGAAAATGCCATGCCAAACTTGGAAGGTATTGTATTGGTCAACGATTTCAGCGTATTGGTATCGCGTAGCAAAAAGCTGACCTATGCACGTGAACACCTCAACGAAATGTTTGGTCATAAATATCCGAAGAACTTCCGTAAGGAACACATCAACTATCATCAGGACCAACCCGAAGAAATGCTTGTATTGAACTATACATCGGGCACTACCAGTTTCTCCAAAGGGGTAATGATACCCAGCCGTGCATTGTGGTCAAACGTAGTATTCGGTCAAGAAAAATTAAGCAAGGTATTGAAAGCCGGTGATAGCGTGGTATCCATGCTTCCTATGGCACACATGTACGGACTTGCATTTGAATTCCTTTATGAATTCTGCAACGGATGTCAGGTGTTCTTCCTCACTCGTATGCCAAGTCCTAAGATTATTCTGCAAGCCTTTGCCGAAGTCAAGCCTAAGGTTGTTATCGCCGTACCATTGATTATCGAAAAGATTATCAAGAAGAATGTACTCCCCAAATTGGAAACTCCGAGAATGAGATTCCTCTTGAAAGTTCCCATTGTGAGCGACAAGATCAAGGCTGTTGTACGCGAGCAAGTAATGAATGCTTTTGGCGGAAACTTCTATGAAGTGATTGTGGGTGGTGCAGCCTTCAACCAGGAAGTGGAACAATTCATGAGAAGCATCAACTTCCCATACACAGTAGGCTATGGCATGACAGAATGTGCTCCTATCATCTGTTATGAAGATTGGCAAGAATTCAAAGCCGGCTCTTGCGGAAAGACAGCTCCTCGCATGGAAGTAAAGATTCTTAGTCCAGACCCACAGAACATTGTAGGCGAAATTGTATGTAAGGGAGACAACGTGATGTTAGGCTATTACAAGAATCCGGAATCTACCGCCGAGGTGATTGACAAAGACGGATGGATGCATACAGGCGACTTGGGTGTCATGGATGCCGAAGGTAATGTAACCATCAAGGGACGCAGCAAGAACATGCTTCTTGGCCCATCGGGACAAAACATTTATCCGGAGGAAATTGAAGACAAGCTGAACAACATGCCATACGTAGCCGAAAGCATTGTTATCCAGCAAGCCGATGGTAAACTTGCCGCATTGATATATCCTGACTTTGACGATGCCTTTGCACACGGATTGGACGAACAAGCTGTTGAAAAGGCCATGGAAGAAAACCGAGTAGCCTTGAATACTGAACTTCCGGCATACGAACAGATTGCCCGTGTAAAAATCTATCACGAAGAATTTGAAAAGACTCCGAAGAAGAGTATCAAGCGTTTCCTTTATCAGGAAGTAAGATAAAACAGACATTTTTTCAGAAGTTTAAACAACATGTGCCAACAAGATTGTTCCTAATTTTGTTGGCATTATTATTAATATAGAAACGGATGAAACTTAAGATTATTTTTCTATTCTTCTGCTTGTTGGGATGCCTATCCGCAACAGCTCAATATTCATTGCCCAAAGATTCCCTCTATGCGCCTACTCCACTCAAGCGCCCGTGGAGGGCAGCATTGGAAACCTTTGGCATTAATGCAGGAGTATGGGCATTCGACCGCTACATATTACAAGAAGACTTTGCCAAAATCAATCTTCATACCATCCACCAAAACATCAAGACCGGCTTTGTGTGGGATAATGACCAATTCTCCACCAATCTTTTTGCACATCCTTACCACGGAAGTCTATACTTTAATACCGCCCGTAGCAATGGACTTAACTTTTGGGAATCGGCTCCTTATGCGTTAGGCGGAAGCCTGATGTGGGAAATTGTTGCAGAAAGAGAGCCACCGGCTATGAATGACCTGATTGCCACAACCGTCGGAGGTATTGCATTGGGAGAATTTACCCACAGAATGTCATCGTTAGTGCTCGATGATTCCAAACGCGGATTCCCCCGTTTTATGAGTGAATTTCTGGGAACACTCATCTCCCCCATTCGAGGGTTGAATAGAATGATAACGGGCGATATGTGGAAAGTAAAGCATAAGAATTACAAATATCACGACTATGAGAAGATTCCTGTAAACATAGAAATCAGTAGTGGAAACCGATATTTGGCCAGCGACACGCGTCTCTTCAAAGGAGAGCACAACCCTTATCTGGAATTCCGCGCAGTGTATGGAGACCCTTCAAACAAGGAAAATAACCAGCCATACGACTATCTCACAGCATCCATTACATTTGGTATGTCGCCTAACCAACCAATCATCAGCAATGTGAAACTGTTGGGAAAACTCTGGAGTACACCCATAAAGACTTCGGGAAAAGCCGACATCACCTTTGGTATTTATCAGCACTTCAATTTTTATGACTCTAAAGAAGTGAACGATGGAAGTGGACTTATTCCTTATAAGATATCCGAAGCAGCCAGTGTAGGTCCAGGCCTTATTTGTCGATTTCCCAACCTATTGCCCAAGATGCATGTAGAGCAAAATTTGTTTCTTAGTGGCATCCTTTTGGGAGGAGGATTAACCGACTATTATCGTGTAATTGACCGAAACTACAACTTAGGAAGCGGATATAGTGTAAAAAGTCGAACCTTTGTCCAATTAGGGAAATTGGCCTATATACATTTCAATGCTCATCTTTATCAGATATTTACCTGGAAAGGATACGAAAAGAAGGATTTGGCAACCACCAATCCTCTTTACCTCAACGCCCAAGGCGATAAAGGAAACACTGTATTCTTAGTATTGAATCCTACATACGAACTTAGCTTGACAAAGCACTTCAAGGCTTCTTTTGAAATAGACTATTACCTCCGCCAAACGCATTATTCATATCATAAAGATGTGCATTCCAAGACGGTGGAAACCCGATTGGGTATCAGTTACAAGTTTTGATTCTTAACCCATGGAAGAACGGACACGACTTTGGGTATCCATACAATGTAATGTGATTTTAATGTTTCTGAGCATAAAGGTAATTATTTTCTGTTAATTATGGCATATTATCCATAAAAAAAACATTACCTTTGAAAAATAGTAGATCTAAACGCCATGAGAAAGAAACTGTTACACACTCTGGGATACGATACGGAAGGAAAAGTCGTGCATGTAAGCCATACCGAAAAAGGAGGTACATATACCTGCCCCCAATGTGGTGACAGAATCATAGCGCGTAATGGTGGCAAGATGCAACGCCCTCATTTTGCCCATTTCAAGAAATCTTCGCTGAAGTGCAATGGCAATTCTATTTTACATCAGTTGTTGCTGACGAAAGCTACCGAAATTCTTCAAGCACATGTGGAGCAAAAGAAAGACTTCATCCTTCAATGGTCATGCCCTTATTGTAGCAAATCCTATAGCAAAGATGTTCTGCAACAAGTGGAATCGATTGCAACCGGTCAAATCATCCAAGGGCATGGTGCAGACATACTATTGATGGGCAAGGAAAACACGCCATTGATAGCCATTGAAATATTGGTCAACCGGAGATTGACCAAAAAGGTCATCGAGATGTATGATTCCATGGGCATCATCCTCATCCAAATACATGCCACAGAAAGAAGTTGGGAAGATGTAGCCCACATGCTACAACACCCCCATTCAGTAAGCTTCTGTAGCAACAAGGAGTGCTATAACTTCCAGTTTAACGAAAACATCTTCCGGCGTGAAATTTATCACCAGAAGTTCAAATGCAAGAAATGCGGAAAAGTGGTCGATGGCTACATGGTAAAGAATACTTCGGCTTTTGGACTAATCGGACTTGACAACTTGCGCGACAATGAAAAGCAAGAGATTGTGAGCACTTATTTCAGAGGAAAGCGGGCAACTGTAGCCGATATTCTGGTGTATGGCAAATGCCACTGCATCCCTCATAGCAAAGGACTGGTATGCATGAGCAAATCCGATGACTTCAAAGAAGCGCGTCAAGGTAAAATTACACATAAAAAATAACAAGAATGAATCTCATCTTATTAGTAAGGTATAAAAAAAATAAGTTGCATCAGTTTTGTAGTGTCATCCTGAGCGAAGCGAAGGATCT
>CAZJFI010000133.1:0-4632 GCA_964545265.1 uncultured Phocaeicola sp. | reverse complement strand
TTTACGATGAAGAAAACGGCGGTTTATAAAAATCCTTCACTTCGTTCATAATGTCATCCTGAACGTAGTGAAGGATCTGTAGGCATCTACAAGTCTGAATAGCCGATGAGGCAGGAGACGAACACCTTGTACAGAAGTCGCAATTGAAGCAAAACGGCATATCACTCTTGGAATTCGTTCAAAACAACGGAAACACCTTTTCCCTCCAAAGAGTAGCACTTATCGACATGCTGAAGCATACATTTGAATAAAAAAACATCACTTCCTTAAAAAAAATCTTCCTATTTGCTTGTTTTTATTAGAAAAGTATTACATTTGCATCGTGTTTAACAACAAAAAGGAACAATTTTACATGAAAGCATTGTACAATACATATTTTTACTTCTTTTATTACTTTTACTTTAGCAACAAAGTGAAGCGGGAATTTGTATGTGTACGTTAATAGAAAAATAAAGAATTGATATAACAAAGAATCCCGCTTCAAAAAGGCGGGATTTTCTTATTAATAAAAGAAACCTATGAAGAAGATAGCCATACAGGGTATACCGGGCTCTTTCCATGACATTGCCGCCCATCAATTCTTCCCTAACGAAGAACTGGAATTGATTTGTTGCGACACGTTCGAAGAAATATTCGACCACATGAAGGAAGACAGCAACGTGATTGGTATGCTCGCCATCGAAAATACCATAGCCGGAAGTTTGTTGCATAACTACGAACTGCTCCGCGATAGTGGTGCCACCATTGTAGGCGAACACAAGCTCCGCATCAAGCACAGTTGCGTGTGTCTTCCCGAGGACGATTGGGATACACTGACTGAGGTGAACTCCCACCCTGTAGCATTGGCCCAATGCCATCAATTCCTGAAGCTCCATCCCAACTTGAAGATTGTAGAAGCCGACGATACAGCCGGTAGTGCGGAAATCATCAAGCGGAAGAATCTGAAAGGACATGCCGCCATCTGCTCCAAATATGCTGCCGAACTGTATGGCATGAAGGTATTGGAAGAAGGCATCGAGACCAACAAGCATAACTTTACCCGCTTCTTGGTTGTGGCCGATCCTTGGATTGCCGATGACCTGCGCGAACGTTCAAAGATGAACAAGGCAAACATCGTTTTCTCCCTCCCCCACAACGAAGGAAGTCTGTCGCAAGTCTTGTCTATCTTTTCGTTCTACAAAATCAACCTTACCAAGATACAGTCCCTGCCTATCATCGGACGCGAATGGGAATATTTGTTCTACGTGGATGTTATCTTCAATGACTACCTCCGTTTCCGTCAGTCCATCGATGCTGTATCACCCTTAACCCGCGAACTTAAAATATTAGGAGAATATGAAGAAGGAAAATCAAGCATATAATATCGTACCTGCCGACCGCCTGTCAACCGTCAGCGAATACTACTTCAGCCGCAAGTTGAAGGAAGTGGCACAGATGAATGCCGAAGGAAAGAATGTCATCAGTTTGGGCATTGGCAGTCCCGACATGCCTCCTTCGAAAGAAACCGTCGATGTGCTTTGCGAACAAGCCAAGCGCGATGATGTACATGGTTACCAACCCACCGTAGGTATTCCTGAGCTTCGCAAAGCCATGGCCGACTGGTACAAACGCTGGTATAATGTAGACCTTGACCCGGCCACAGAAATCCAACCATTGATTGGTTCAAAGGAAGGTATTCTGCATGTAACGTTAGCTTTGGTAAACCCGGGCGACCAAGTATTGGTTCCCAATCCCGGATATCCTACCTATACCTCGTTGAACAAGATATTGGGAAGCGAGATTGTAAACTACAACCTCCGCGAAGACAACGGTTGGCAACCTGATTTCAATGAACTGGAAAAGATGGACTTGAGCCGTGTGAAGCTGATGTGGACCAATTACCCCAACATGCCGACAGGAGCCAATGCAACCATGGAGCTGTACGAAAAGCTCGTCGACTTTGCCCGTCGTCACAACATTGTCATTGTAAACGACAATCCTTACAGCCTCATTCTGAACAAGAAACCGTTGAGTATTCTTAACGTACCGGGTGCCAAGGAATGTTGTATCGAGTTCAACTCCATGAGCAAGAGCCACAACATGCCCGGATGGCGTGTAGGTATGCTGGCTACCAATGCACAGTTTGTACAATGGATTCTGAAAATCAAGAGCAACATCGACTCAGGTACTTTCCGCCCCATGCAGTTGGCTGCTGCACAAGCCTATAACAACAGCATCGAATGGCACGAAGAAGCCAACATCGGTGTATATAGCCGCCGTCGCCAATTGGCCGAAGAAATCATGCGCACTTTGGGATGCTCATTCGACACCAACCAGGTAGGCATGTTCCTTTGGGGACGCATTCCCGAATCGTATGCAGATGTAGAAGAACTGACCGAGAAGGTACTTCACGAAGCCCGTGTATTCATTACTCCGGGATTTATCTTCGGTAGCAACGGAAAGCGTTACATCCGCATTTCGCTTTGTGCCAAGGAAGACAAGCTGGCGGAAGCGTTGGAGAGAATTAAGGGAATTATGTAATAAGCCCTCACATCGTATCAAACCTATAATGGTGTCATCCTGAGCAACGCGAAGGATCTGATAACATAAACCAACGCTTTTCAGATTCTTCACTACGTTCAGAATGACAAAAAAAGAAATAGAACAATCATAAAAAAACATAGCTATTATGGAATTAGAATTACAACCATTAGCATTACCGGGAATTCCACAGGAACGTCCGATAGTCATCGCCGGCCCTTGTAGCGCCGAAACAGAAGAACAAGTGATGTGTACAGCCACCGCATTGGCAAACAAAGGTATAAAGATTTTCCGCGCAGGTATCTGGAAACCTCGTACCAAGCCGGGTGGTTTTGAAGGTATCGGTGTAGATGGTTTGGCCTGGATGAAACGTGTCAAGGAAGAAACAGGCATGTTGGTTGCTACCGAAGTGGCTACCGCCAAGCATGTATACGAATGCTTGAAAGCCGGTATCGATATCCTTTGGGTAGGTGCCCGCACCACTGCCAACCCGTTTGCTGTGCAGGAACTGGCCGATGCATTGAAAGGTGTGGATATTCCTGTATTGGTAAAGAATCCGGTAAACCCTGATTTGGAATTGTGGATTGGTGCCTTGGAACGCATCAACGGTGCCGGTTTGAAACGCTTGGGTGCCATCCACCGCGGCTTCTCATCGTACGACAAGAAGATATATCGTAACCTTCCCCAATGGCATATCCCCATCGAATTGCGTCGTCGTATCCCCGAACTGCCTATCTTCTGCGACCCGAGCCATATCGGTGGAAAGCGTGAACTGGTAGCTCCTCTTTGTCAGCAGGCCATGGACTTGGGTTTTGATGGTCTCATCGTAGAAAGCCATTGCACCCCGGACAGTGCATGGAGTGATGCATCCCAACAAGTCACTCCCGATGTATTGAGCTACATTTTGAATCTGCTTGTCATTCGCGAAGGAAAACATACCACTGAGAACCTTTCTGAATTGCGTACACAAATTGATGAGTGCGATAACCAACTGATTGAAGTATTGGCCAAGCGTATGCGTGTTTGCCGTGAAATCGGTACCTTCAAGAAAGAGCATGGAATGACCATCCTTCAAACCGGTCGTTACAATGAAATTCTTGACAAGCGCGGTGCCCAAGGTGCTCTTTGCGGTATGGATTCGGAATTCATCAAGAAAGTATTCGAAGCCATCCACGAAGAAAGTGTACGCCAACAGATGGAAATCATTAATAAATAATTATTTTCCTATCATAGTGTCATCCTGAGCGTAGTGAAGGATCTGATTACACCCACATTCTGTTTACAGATTCTTCGTTACACTCAGAATGACAACAAATAGGACAGATTTAATCTGGGATAAGAAATCATAATCAATATGAGAATATTAATATTAGGAGCCGGTAAGATGGGTTCCTTCTTTACCGATGTATTGAGTTTCAAGCACGAAACAGCTGTATTCGATGTAAACCCGCAGAAATTGCGCTTTATGTACAATTGCTACCGTTATACCACATTGGATGAAATTCGTGAATTCAGACCCGAACTGGTCATCAATGCAGCCACGGTAAAGTATACCTTGGATGCATTCAATCAGGTACTCCCTGCCCTACCGAAGGATTGTATCATCAGCGACATAGCTTCGGTGAAAACCGGTTTGCAAGAATGGTATGAACAATGTGGATTCCGTTATGTATCCACCCACCCGATGTTCGGTCCTACTTTCGCCAACCTCGACAAGCTGAGTTCCGAAAATGCCATCATCATCAGCGAAGGCGATTATATGGGCAAGATATTCTTCAAGGATCTGTATCAGAACCTTGGATTGAATATCTTTGAATATACTTTTGACGAGCACGACGAGACCGTAGCCTATTCATTGTCCATTCCTTTTGTATCTACTTTCGTCTTTGCAGCGGTCATGAAGCATCAGGATGCTCCGGGTACTACCTTCAAGCGTCACATGGCCATAGCCAAAGGTGTGTTGAACGAAGACGATTACTTGCTACAGGAAATTTTGTTCAACCCACGAACCCCGGCTCAAGTGGAAGGTATCCGTACCGAGCTGAATGAACTGCTCGACATCATCAGTCGGAAAGATGCCGAAGCAATGAAAGGCTACTTGATGAAAATCCG
>CAZJFI010000132.1:0-4645 GCA_964545265.1 uncultured Phocaeicola sp. | reverse complement strand
CGGCACCCGCACCACTGGCGGCCTGGTAGGTAGCTACATGCACACGCTTGATGTGAGAAAGCTGTTCGATGGCTTTCAATGCCACCACCATCTGGATGGTAGTACAGTTAGGATTGGCAATGACGCCACGCGGACGGTTCAAGGCATCGGCGGCATTCACTTCGGGCACTACCAAGGGCACATCGGCATCCATACGGAAGGCGCTGGAGTTGTCGATCATGATGGCGCCGTACTTGGTGATGGTCTTTTCGAATTCTTGCGAAGTACCGCCACCGGCCGAGGTAAAGGCGATGTCCACATCCTTAAAGTCGTCGTTATGCTGTAGGAGTTTCACTTCAAGTTCTTTGCCGCGGAAAGTGTATTTGCGGCCGGCACTACGGGGAGAGCCAAACAATACCAATTCGTCCAACGGGAAGTTTCTTTCGTCGAGCACTCTGAGGAACTCTTGTCCTACGGCTCCGCTTGCACCTACAATAGCTACTTTCATTTTTCTTTCTTTTTATGGTTTTAAGTAATAATTCTATTTTATTTTCCCTATTACGGCCATCAGAATGAAAGCCAAAGGTAATTCGTGTGCAAAAATAGTACATTTTGATAGAATATGCGTTATAAACGGATTTTTTTTTGTATTTTTGTGCTCAAATAGACTAACCTATCTAATAATACCTATGAACCTACTGAGTATTGGCATACATTTCCCGATAACCGACCCTACCTGGATTTTCTTCCTGGTACTGATGATTATTCTCTTTGCCCCCATCTTGTTGGGGCGCTTGCGCATCCCCCATATTATTGGTATGATATTGGCAGGGGTGGCCATCGGCCCTTATGGATTCAATATATTGGAGCGCGATAGCAGCTTTGAACTCTTTGGTAAGGTAGGTATCTACTACATCATGTTCTTGGCCGGTTTGGAGCTCGATTTGGAGAACCTGAAGAAGAATTGGCAGAGGGCCTCGGTGTTCGGCCTGCTCACCTTTCTGGTACCCTTTGTGGTAGGTATGGGCGTGGGTGTGTATCTGTTGGACTTCAGTGTGCCTGCCTCGTTGTTGCTCTCGTGTATCTTTGCTTCGCATACCCTGGTGGCCTATCCCATTGTGGGACGCTATGGGGTGAGCCGTGATGCGTCCGTTTCCATATCGGTAGGGGGTACCATGTTTGCCCTGACGGCCTCGTTGTTTATCCTGGCCGGTATATCGGGCTTGTACCGTGGCGAACTTGAATCGGGGGCGTGGATAGTCTTCCTGCTGAAGTGTGTGGGCTATTGTGCGTTTGTGGTGTATGTATTCCCCCGTTTTGCCCGTTGGTTTTTCCGTACGTATGCCGACAATGTGATGCAATACATCTTTGTGCTCTCGCTGGTATTCCTCAGTGCGGCCTTGGCCGAAATGGCAGGGCTGGAAGGCATATTCGGCGCTTTCCTGGCGGGGCTGATGCTGAACCGTTTCATCCCCCATGTATCGCCTTTGATGAACCGTACGGAGTTTGTGGGAAATGCCCTCTTTATACCTTACTTCCTGATAGGGGTGGGGATGCTCATCAATCTGGGTACGCTTTTCCGTGGCATTGATACACTAATCATTGTATTGGTGATGCTGGTGGTGGCTACCGGTACCAAATGGGTGGCTGCCTGGCTCACGCAACTGATTTTCCGGATGAGTTCCGTTGCACGGCAGATGATGTTCGGGTTGAGTAATGCCCATGCCGCCGGTGCATTGGCCATGGTGATGGTGGGTACCAAGATTGAAGTGACTCCCGGACACTATCTGATGGACGAAACGATGCTGAACGGGGTGGTCATCATGATTCTGTTCTCGTGCATTGTAAGCTCCATCACTACCGAACATGCCGCAAGAAAGATGGTTATGGCCGATGATAGTGATGTGAAGGACTCGCGGAAGAAGGAGGAAGAACGGATGTTGGTGGCCATATCGAACCCCGATACCGTAGAATCACTGGTGAATATGGCCATCATGATGCGCGACCCCAAGACAAAGAACTACCTTTTGGGGCTGACCGTGGAAGTGGAGGACGACGACGAGAAGAAACAACAGAAATTGGCACAACGGCGCAAGAACCTGAAGTATGCCGCACAGATAGCGGCCGCCGTGGATGTACCCATGAAAACCCGTTGCCGACTGAGTACCAATGCCGTATCGGGCATTTTGCATACGGTGAGCGAAAGCAATGCGTCGGAACTGATATTGGGGTTGCACCACAAGCAAAGGCTGATGGACTCCTTCTTGGGAAACTTTGCACTAAGTCTGTTGAAGGGTACCTACCGCCAGCTGATGATTGTAAAGTGCCTGATGCCGGTGAATGTGATGCGCCGTATTGTGGTGGCGGTACCCGAAAAGGCGGAATACGAATCGGGCTTCTACAAATGGGTGGAACGCCTGGCACGCATCGGGACGCAATTGGGATGCCGGGTGCACTTCTGGGGGCATCACGATACCTTGGCACGCATCAACGGATACATATCCAAATTCCATAAGGGCGTGAGGGCAGAGTTCTCGGAACTGGACAATTGGGATGATTTGCTCTTGCTTACCGGACAAGTGAATTATGACCATCTGCTGGTGATTGTCAGCGCCCGTAAGGGGTCTATCTCATATCAGACTTCCTTCGAGTTGTTGCCCGATCAGATTACGAAATATTTCTCGAACAACAGTTTGATGCTGATTTATCCCGATCAGTTTGGCGATGCACAAGAGGTGGTATCGTTCTCGAGTCCGCGCGGACAACACGATACACGCATCTATGATAATGTGGCTCGCTGGGCGTATCGCTGGTTTAAAAAAGGGGAGGAGTAAACGATGATTGAATTAAAGAATATAAAGAAAAGCTTTGGTGAACTACAGGTGCTGAAAGGCATTGACCTGAACATAGCGAAGGGCGAAGTGGTGAGCATTGTAGGTCCCAGTGGGGCGGGGAAAACCACGCTGCTACAGATTATGGGAACCCTTGACCGGGCCGATGAGGGGAATGTACGCATCAACGGTACCGATGTGTCGGCCTTGAAGGAAAAGGAACAGGCGGCTTTCCGCAACCGTGAGATAGGGTTTGTATTCCAGTTCCACCAACTGTTGCCCGAATTTACCGCCTTGGAGAATGTCATGATTCCGGCATTGATAGCGGGAACATCGTCGGGCGAAGCCATGCGCAAGGCCAAGGAAACCCTGGATTATTTAGGATTGGCCGAACGTGCCACACACAAACCCGCCGAACTCTCGGGAGGCGAGAAGCAACGCGTGGCGGTGGCAAGGGCGCTCATCAACCATCCCGCCGTAATCTTGGCCGATGAGCCTTCGGGGAGCCTCGATACACAGAACAAGGAGGAATTGCACCAGTTGTTCTTCGATTTAAGAAACCGGTTGGGGCAAACCTTTGTCATTGTGACCCACGATGAGGAATTGGCCAAGCTGACCGACCGCACCATTCACATGAAGGATGGAAGGATTATGGATTAGGGAATGACATAACGGAGTGTAACAAGTATATTATTTCCAATAAAAAATAAAGAATATGAGTGTAGAATTAGGAAAATATAACCAA
This sequence comes from uncultured Phocaeicola sp., assembly GCA_964545265.1. Classification (GTDB taxonomy): domain Bacteria; phylum Bacteroidota; class Bacteroidia; order Bacteroidales; family Bacteroidaceae; genus Phocaeicola. The sequence goes on along the minus strand of CAZJFI010000132.1, from coordinate 1,090 downwards.
CTGGAAGTGGTGAAGAAGGTGGACTTCGGTGTCTATCTGAATGGGGGAGAAGAAGGCGAAATCTTATTGCCTACCCGCTATGTGCCCGAAGGATGCAAACCGGGCGATATACTGAATGTATTCATCTATCTGGACAACGAAGAACGACTCATAGCCACTACCCTCCAACCCTTGGTACAAGTGGGTGAATTTGCCTGCCTGGAAGTGGCATGGGTAAATGAATACGGAGCCTTCCTGGATTGGGGATTGATGAAGGACCTTTTCGTGCCTTTCCGCGAACAGAAGATGAAGATGCAGAAGGGACGTCGCTATGTGGTGCATGCCCATGTGGACGAAGAAAGCTACCGTATCATGGCATCGGCCAAGGTGGAACGCTATCTGTCCAAAGAAATGCCTCCCTACCAAGTGGGCGATGAAGTGGATGTCATGGTATGGCAAAGAACCGATTTGGGGTATAAGGTGATAGTGGAAAACCAGTTCAGCGGTTTGCTTTATCGAAACGAGGTGTTCCAAATGTTGGAACCCGGTATGAAGCTTCAGGCGTTTGTGAAGCAGATTCGTCCCGACGGGAAGATTGACCTTACCACCCACAAGGGCGGTGCCAAGAAGATTGATAGCTTTGTAGATACCTTGTTGGAGTACATCAAGGACCACGATGGCTATACTACCCTGAACGACAAGAGCGATGCCGAAGAAATTTATGCTACCTTTGGAGTGAGCAAGAAGGTGTTCAAGAAGGCCGTGGGCGATTTGTACAAGAGACGCCTTGTGGTGCTCGAAGAAGGAGGCATCCGGTTGGCGTAATTCTTTCTGTGTTTGTGTTGATATAAACTGACCGATATGAAACGTTTATTTTCCCTTTTGATGTGTGTGGTTCTTTGTTTGGGAGTACAAGCCCAGGAACGCAAGATTCCCTTCAACGGCCTGTTGAAGGATGCCAACGATAAGCCCATCCGCAAGGCAAGGGTCTACATCTCTTCGCCCCGCAGATATGTGACAACCACTAAATTGGGGGAGTTCGGCCTGACCAATGTGCAACCCCACGATACGATAAAGATTCTGCTGAACAAACAAAATACGTATAAGGTGG
>CAZJFI010000131.1:0-4662 GCA_964545265.1 uncultured Phocaeicola sp. | reverse complement strand
GAAAAAGGTGTGGAAGTAGATATGCCTACCGAATACGGACATTTCCGCCTTATCCCCTTCCGTCAGAAATGCAATGGATTGGAACACATCGCCATCATCAAGGGCGAAATCAAGCCCGACGAAGCCGTATTGGTGCGTGTACACTCCTCGTGCATCACCGGAGACATCTTCGGCTCAAAGCGTTGCGATTGTGGCGACCAGCTTCACAAAGCCCTCCAAATGATTGAGAAGGAAGGTAAGGGAGCCGTGGTTTACCTCAATCAGGAAGGTCGAGGTATCGGTTTGATGGAAAAGATGAAAGCCTACAAGCTACAAGAAAAAGGAATGGACACCGTTGATGCCAACATCCACTTGGGACACCAAGCCGATGAACGCGATTATGGTATCGGTGCCGAAATCCTCCGTAGTATCGGTGTAACCAAGATGCGCCTCATGACCAACAACCCCGTAAAACGTGTGGGATTGGAATCATACGGCCTTTCGGTAGTAGAGAATGTGGCTATCGAAATCACACCCAACCAATTCAATGAACGATATTTGAAAACCAAAAAAGACAGAATGGGGCACACTTTGCACTTCAATAAGTGATTTTGCTTTCATATTTCAAATATTATTGTTTATTTTGCAAACAAATTAATAAAGTAAATAAAGAACAATTATGAACCAATTATCAGATCGTCTGAACCGCTTGTCACCTTCGGCCACGCTTGCCATGTCGCAGAAGAGTAGCGAATTGAAAGCCCAAGGTGTAGATGTTATCAACTTGAGTGTAGGAGAACCCGACTTCAATACACCCGACCACATTAAAGAAGCAGCTAAACAGGCTATCGACGACAATTTCTCCAGATATTCGCCCGTTCCCGGATACCCGGCACTTCGCAATGCCATCGTGGCCAAGTTGAAGAACGAAAACGGATTGGATTATACCGCCACACAAATCTCTTGTGCCAACGGTGCCAAGCAATCGGTTTGCAACGCTATCATGGTATTGGTTAATCCTGGCGATGAAGTCATTGTGCCCGCTCCTTATTGGGTAAGCTATCCGGAAATGGTGAAGATGGCCGATGGTACACCCGTTATCGTAACCGCGGGTATCGACCAGGATTTCAAGATTACTCCTGCCCAACTCGAAGCTGCTATCACCCCAAAGACCAAGGCATTGATTCTTTGTTCTCCATCGAACCCTACCGGCTCGGTTTATAGCAAGGAAGAACTGAAGGGATTGGCCGAAGTATTGGCCAAGCATCCGCAAGTGTACATCATTGCCGACGAAATCTATGAACACATCAATTATGTAGGCAAGCACGAAAGCATCGCCCAATTTGATGAAGTGCACAATCGCGTAATCATCGTGAACGGTGTATCAAAGGCATACGCCATGACCGGTTGGCGCATTGGTTTCGTAGCAGGTCCCGAATGGTTGGTAAAGGCCATCAACAAGTTGCAAGGTCAGTATACTTCAGGTCCTTGTTCGGTATCTCAAAAGGCCGCAGAAGCAGCTTATACCGGTACTCAAGCACCCGTAGAAGAAATGCGTCAGGCTTTCGAACGCCGTCGTAATTTGATTGTACAATTGGCTAAGGAAATCCCTGGATTCGAAGTAAACAACCCACAAGGTGCTTTCTACCTCTTCCCCAAATGCGATTCGTTCTATGGCAAGTCGGTAGAAGGACGCACCATCAACAATGCCGATGATTTGGCCATGTATTTGTTGGAAGAAGGTCATGTAGCTTGTGTAGGTGGTACTTCATTCGGTTCACCTGAATGCATCCGCATGAGCTATGCCACTTCCGATGAAAACATCGTAGAAGCTATGCGTCGCATCAAAGAAGCCTTGGCTAAGTTGAAGTAAGATTTTAATAGTATAAAAAAGAAGTGGGTACGTAGAAATACGTATCCACTTTTTTTCATGTCATCCTGAGCATTGCGAAGGATCTGTTTACATCCACTTTATGCCTACAGATTTTTCGGACGAAGTCCTCAACAACTCGTCTTCACTTCGTTCAGGATGACATTCATTATATTAACAAATATATCCGTGATTATAATAAACCACTATTCTTCCACCAACTCCAACCCATAGTCAATGCCTTTCATGGTAGAAGGCACGCCATACTTCATCCACTTGGGCATAGGGGCACCTTTCAAGAAATGATCCATGAATTGCGACAAGCGGATGGTATAATCCAACGCATTCACCCGTTTGGACAAGTTATGGGTTTCATCGTTATATTGAAGCATCCACACGGGCTTGCCCAATCGGCGCAATGCGGTAAAGTATTCAATGCCTTGATACCAGGGCACCGCTTCATCCTTATCGTTATGCATAATGAGGAGAGGTGTCTTCACCTTATCGGCAAAGAAGAGCGGAGAGTTCTCGATGTACAAATCGAAGCCACCTTCGTCCCACAAAGTCTTTCCGATACGGCTTTGCGTATGCTCGTATTGGAATTGGCGCACTACCCCACTCCCCCAACGGATACCCCCATAGGCACTCGTCATGTTGGCCACGGGCGCACCCGATCCTGCACACTTGAACATATCGGTTTGGGTAACCAGATAAGCCACCTGATAACCACCCCAGCTCTGACCCTGGATAGCGATGTTGTCCTTATCCACCCAAGTATTCTTGCAGAGGTCTTCTACCCCCGACACGATGCAATTATAGGCACTCTTACCCGGGTGTCCTACGGTATAATGAATATCGGGCATGAACACCAAATAACCATTACTTACAAAATAGGTAATGTTGATGGTTGAACGACTCACATCCGGCTTGCGGTAATAATGCTTGTATTGCGAAGAGGTTTCGTAGAAATACACCACCATCGGATACTTCTTGTTAGGGTCGAAGTTTTCGGGCTTGTAGAGCAATCCTTCCAATTCCTGACCATCGTAAGCTTTCCAATACACCGATTCACAAGTACCCCAATTGTAATCCTTCTGTTGCGGATTGGCATTCGTCAACTTCTTCGAAGTCTTGAACATATTCGTAGTCACCCACAAGTTCTGGCTTTCCACAAAGTTGGATTTGGTAAAGGTGATGACATTCGCCTCCTTGGCCTTGTTCAGATAGCCCAATTGGAAGTTGGGTTCCATAATCAGCTCCTTCATGGGTGCCCATTTGCCCTTACCGGCTTTGCGCATGTAGTAACCGTTACCCTTTGTCTTGTTGTCGAAAGCGGTAAAGTAAATGTTATCGGTAGGCTTGATGGGTGTCTTCTTCACCCCGGGAGTACCATCGGGCAATTGCATGGCATCCCAACGCATCATCTTGAAGGTATATCCCTTTTCGCGTCCCAAGCCTTGGGTAAGCATTTCCGCCTTACGTTCGCCCAACGGGTCGAGCGACCACACATCATACTTGTCGTACACATAGAATGTCTTTTCGTCTTCGCTCCATCCGCCATTTCCATAAGGGCCGGCCATCTGAGGCTTGTCGTGCGACTCCTTCCACAACGGATGTGGTATGTCTCCACTTATCTTGATGGTCTTGACTTCTGCCTGGAAATCTCCCTTATTCACCTGACGGAGATCCATGGAGTAATACTGATTGTCCTCGGGATTAAACCACACTAAGTAATCGCCCGATGGCGAGGTATGCATACCAAACACATAGCTTCCCTTGGCCAACAAGCGCGAAGAACCATCTTTCAATGAGATGATGTACAAATCGCCTATCGGGTTGGCATCCCATTGGGCTTGCACCAAGTAAGGCTGACTGGTATGTGTATAGGCATAGTTGGCGCTCCATTCATCGGGCACATTGGGTGTAGGATAGTTCTCTGTAGCCAGACGAACCATCTTCTCGCTCTTCAACGAATAGTCGAGTGTATCGAGTTCCACTACCGACAGATAGCTTCTTTTCTGAAGCACGCCCTTCATGTGCAAATCTTGTGTAGCAATGTACGGAGCCTGATAGTGCCATACATCCAACTGGGCTTGTTCTTCCTTGATGGTGGTATCCTTCTTGGCTATCGGATACGTGATGCCGAAGAACAAGCGGTCGCCCTTCTTACTGAAGGTAATGGCTCTGTTCTTCGATACCAACATGCCTTCGGGCAATCCCTTAATGTCGTTGGTAATCAGCTTCACCGGCTTGGGGTTCTCCACATTCATGCGACAAGTGTAGATTTCCACATTCTCGTCGAACTTCTTGGTAGAGTCGGTATTGGCATAAAAAGCGATGCGGGTACCATCGTCCGACATCATGGGGCGTTGGATATCGGCCTTCTTGTGCGCTTCCAGAATCACCTTGCTCACCTTTGTTTCCGGGTTGTACACAAAGAGTTGCTTGGTAGAATCTGCAGATATACAGAACAATTGTTTGCCTTGCTGGTCGAATGCCATCACATCGATGTGTCTCAATGTATCCACCACGGCCCCTTTCTGGAAGTCGTAAATCAGTGTCAACACTTCCTTCTTGGTTTTTGCTTTCTTTTTCTTGTCGGCTACCGAGTCCTTGGGTGCTTCCGGCTTGTCCACTTCAATGTTGAATGCCATGAAATTTCCCTCTTCGCGTGGGGCTTCCACCTTCTTCATTGCCGGATACTTCACCAGTTCCTTGGTTTTCAGGTTCAAGATGCCCAAGGTATCCTTAGGTGCCTTGTCGTCCTTCAATTTCTTGCGTTTGGCTTCCTGAGTCTGTTCATAGAACGGACG
>CAZJFI010000130.1:0-4716 GCA_964545265.1 uncultured Phocaeicola sp. | reverse complement strand
ATCCTAAAAGATTCTCAGCAGATTAATGAAAAACAAGAAGAGTGATTTTATAATAGAAAAGGTGTCTATATTAAATAAGACACCTTTGTTTTTTTATTATATACAAACATAATTAAACATAATGCTGATTATAAATTGATTTATAGATTAATAAATTATATCACAATGTATTGTTTTCTTATTTAACATAAACTATACATAAAATCAGTACATCGTGCGGAGGTGTTCATCAATCCGTTCCATCTTGGACTTCATGAAACTGATGGAAAAGTAATTTATCCAACCGCGAGTTACGTAATTCAGTCGGGTGATACGGTCGGTCATCGAGATGCTCCAAGAACGTTTACGTGGTGTGGGCAACATGCATATACGTTTCTGTCGCTTGCACTCGTCAGACATACCATCCGAACATACATTCTTGATTAACGTTACAAATTATTCGGTCCTTCGCCACATCCTACACGAGGGAAGGCTACTTCGACCTCTGCTGACTTCTTGTCATTAGTTGTTACTTGCCCGTCATACTTAAAAAGAATGCCTTGGATAAACCCAAAGCATTCTTCCATAATAAACTATGTAATTAAGATTAATATCCTAATTCTTTTTCAAGGTTACTATATTCAGGGCTATTTAACTTCCAATAGATAGACAACAGAATATTTCCCCACAAGCTCTTGTTATCTGGTTCTAATTCTTTAGCCTTTTCATACAATGGCTTAGCTTGTTCATAAAATTCCTTAATCTTAACTTCATTAGTATTGTACTTAGGATCCTCAATTTGCAATGTAGAGTTTTCTTCTACAATAGCTTGACCTTGCCAGAAATAGCATCCACCTTTCAATGCATAAGCTTCTGCAGCCAAATCACCACCAATAGCGATAATCTTGTCGCATACAGGCATTACTTCGTTATATTGCTTCTTTTCATTCAAAAGTACACCCTTGATATACAAATAATATGGATCTTCCTTAGCAGCAAGCAATTGGTTGATTTGAGCCAATCCTTCGTCTACCATACCCTTATTCATATAATAGTCCATCAAATTACCTACGAAATAATTTTGTGCAGGGAATTTTTCAGCACCTTCCTTGATTACTTCCAACCACTTGATTGTATCACCGGCATATACTTCAGCCATACACATCAATGAACGATAACCTTCATCTTTGTGTTCCTTACCAATGTTACCATACTTAATAACATTTTCTTTGTCTTCAATCATGTTAGCAGCTAATGAAGCGTAAGCAGCATACAAAGAAGTCAATGTATCGGCTGATACAGCAGGATCTTCTGCAAACATAGGTGCTTCAGCTACATCAACGAACAAACCGAACAATTTGAGAGCGGCCTTGTAGTTACCTGCATTATAAGCATCACCACCACCAGCAGCAAGATTCATGCGTACAGCCTTCAAAGCATCTGCATTTTTCTTTCTCAACTTAGCTTTCTTCAATGTGCCACTAGCTACTTGAGCTTGTTCTACTTCATCACATTTCAAATAATATTCAAACAATTTAGCCAAGCTGTTGTACATTTTTGTTGTATCAGCAACTTTGCTCTTATCTACTGCAGACAAATACATTTTTTCATTTTCAGCATCATAGATAGCCTTTTGAAAATCACCTGCCAATTTCCATGTATTTGGATCGTTGGCTGTTTCAGGATTAGTTAATGCAGCTTCGATGATTTTAGCAGCTTCTACTGGATTACCTTTTTTTGACTTGGCTTCCTTAACAACACTTTGTTGTGCCGAAACTGTTAAAGCTCCGAACATTAATGCCACTGCAAATAATACTTTCTTCATAATTTTGTGGATTTAATTGTTATTAATCACGTTTATTCTTCATTCTGGTTATTATCATTATTATCAAGATCTACCTCATCCATTGGTTCAATTGTAACAATACCTTCTTCTGTATCAATGACAGATTCTTCTAATGTTTCTTCATCGTTTTCGGTCATTACTTTACATACAGAACCAATGTGGTCATTTCTCTTTTCCAAGTTTATCAAACGCACACCTTGTGTTGCACGTCCCATAATACGTACATCGGCTACCTTCAAACGGATGGTAATACCCGACTTGTTGATAATCATCAAGTCATTTTCATCTGTTACAGACTTGATAGCGATAAGCTTACCTGTTTTATCTGTAATGTTTAAGGTCTTTACACCCTTAGCACCACGATTGGTCTTGCGATAGTCTTCAATTTCAGAACGTTTTCCGTAACCTTGTTCAGATACCACCATAATAGATTCTGTCTCAGGATCTTTAATGCATACCATTCCGATTACTTCATCTACGCCATCTTCGTCAAGTGTCATACCACGAACCCCTGTAGCGGTACGTCCCATACAGCGTACTGTACTTTCATGGAATCGGATGGCACGTCCATTGCGGTTGGCTATGATGATTTCATTGTCACCATTAGTCATACGTACTTCGATTACACGGTCGTCTTCACGAATGGTAATGGCATTTACACCATTTTGACGTGGGCGTGAGTATTGTTCAAGCAATGTTTTCTTGACAACACCATTCTTGGTACAGAATACTACGTAATGACTATTAATGAAATCCTTGTCATTTAAGTTCTTGACACGCAAGTAAGCGGTTACTACATCACCCGGTTCAATGTTCAGCAAGTTCTGAATGGCACGTCCTTTGGATACTTTCGTTCCTTCAGGTATTTCATAAACCTTGAGCCAATAGCACTTACCACGTTGTGTAAAGAACATCATGGTGTTATGCATGGTTGCCGGATAGATATGTTCTACAAAGTCTTCATCGCGGGTTTCGCTTCCCTTAGAGCCTACTCCACCCCTATTTTGTGTACGGAATTCAGCTAAAGGAGTACGTTTGATGTATCCCAAATGAGAAATAGTGATAACCATTTGGTCGTCGGCATAGAAGTCTTCTGGATTGAATTCTTCGGATGCATAAACGATTTCCGAGCGTCTTGGATCACCATATTTATCTTTCACTTCGATGAGTTCATCCTTAATCACCTTCTTGCAGAGTTCATCGTTTACCAAAATTTCTTCAAGGTAAGCAATTTGCTTCATCAGTTCTTCGTATTCTGCATGGAGTTGATCCTGCATCAAGCCTGTGAGTTGGCGCAAACGCATTTCTACGATAGCACGTGCTTGGATTTCAGAGAGTTCAAAGCGATTCATCAAATTCTGAATAGCTTCGTTCGGTGTCTTAGCTGCGCGGATGATACGTACTACTTCATCAATGTTATCTGAAGCAATAATCAATCCCTCCAAAATGTGGGCACGTTCCTTTGCCTTACGAAGTTCGTATTTGGTTCTACGAATTACCACATCGTGTCTATGGTCTATAAAACACTGAATCATTTCTTTCAGACTCAAGCATTTAGGACGACCTTTAACGAGTGCGATATTGTTCACGCTGAAAGAACTTTGCAATGCGGTCATTTTGAACAATTTGTTCAATACTACACCTGCATTGGCATCGCGTTTAACATCGATAACGATACGCATACCTTCGCGGTCCGATTCATCGTTTACATACGAAATACCGTCAATTTTCTTTTCGTTCACCAACGATGCAATATGTTCGATAAGTTCACGTTTGTTTACATTGTACGGAATTTCATTTACCACGATTTTATCGTGTGTAGGATGTGATTCAATTTCGGCTTTGGCACGAATTATAACGCGTCCACGTCCGGTTTCGTATGCTTCGCGTACTCCACTTATCCCATATATGTATCCACCTGTCGGAAAATCAGGAGCTTTAACATAATGCATTAAACCTTCAGTGTCGATTTCGTTATTGTCAATATAAGCTACACAAGCATCAATCACTTCTCCTAAATTATGTGTAGGCATATTGGTTGCCATACCTACTGCAATACCCGATGCACCATTTACCAAAAGGTTAGGAATGCGTGTTGGCATTACAGTTGGTTCCTGCAATGTATCATCAAAGTTATTTTGAAAATCTACAGTTTCCTTATAGAGGTCTTGCATCAAGTCCTCACCTACTTTCTTCAGACGAGCTTCGGTATAACGCATGGCAGCTGCGCTGTCACCGTCTACAGAACCGAAGTTACCTTGTCCGTCCACCAATGGGTATCTCATTGCCCAATCCTGAGCCATACGCACAAGTGCACCATATACGGACGAATCTCCGTGAGGATGATACTTACCTAATACTTCACCTACGATTCTTGCTGATTTCTTATATGCTTTGTCCGAGGTATTCCCCAGTTCCATCATACCATAAAGAATACGACGATGAACCGGCTTGAGGCCGTCTCTTACATCCGGAAGGGCGCGTGCAACGATAACCGACATAGAGTAATCGATGTACGACGACTTCATTTCCTCCTCGATGTTAATCTTGATAATTCTGTCTTGCTCTTGCATTTAAACAATTATTAATTTAACTTCTTTCTGATTCATCAAAAATCATGTAAAGGTATAACTTTTTTGCTATATAATGAAATTATTTACTTAAAAAAATGGATGGGCAGTACTGATTATTTGTTTTTTTAGAGTCTGATATACTTGTTTACATATTTTGTTAATAAGTATAGAGGATGTCGTATATTACTTTTGATTTGGACAACATTTACATTGGAGAACAAAAGGTATAAAAACAAAAAAAAGAAGATATATATCCTCTCCTCTTCCTTGTCGGGGTAGCGGGATTCGAACCCACGACCCCCTGCTCCCAAAGCAGGT
>CAZJFI010000129.1:0-4773 GCA_964545265.1 uncultured Phocaeicola sp. | reverse complement strand
AGGAGGTGTCATCAAAGGACAGAACATCTCCAACCTGTTCAATGAACTGACATTGGGTTATCATGATTCCATCGATTTTAACCGTCTGCCTATCCCCTATGCCTGTGTGGCCGAAGACATTGTAACCGGTAACGAGGTAGATTTCCATAGCGGCAAACTGACAACTGCCATGCGGGCCAGTATGGCTATCCCCGGCGTATTTACTCCCGTACGTCTCGACAGTATGGTTTTGGTGGATGGTGGCACCATCAACAATTATCCGGTAAATGTGGCACGAGAAATGGGAGCCGATATAATAATAGGTGTAGATGTACAGAGCACCCTGAAATCGGCCGACCAGTTGGAAGGCATGGGCGACATATTGGGGCAACTTGTCAACCTGATGGGACAAGACATGTACGAAAAGAACCTGAAGGAAACAAATACCCTTATCAAAGTGGATGTAGAAGGATATTCGGCCGCCAGTTTCAGCCGTGAAGCCATAGACACATTGATACAAAGAGGCGAAGAAGCAGCCATGTTACAGCTAAATGCACTGAAAGCGTTGAAAAAAGAAATAGGACTGCCCGAAAACTACCAACCCAAACGTAAAGCGGTATACACCCCTATCACCCAAGTGTATATACGGAATATTGATTTTGTGGGCATAGACGAAGAAGACGAACAATGGATCCTGAAGCGATGCAAGCTGAAGGAAAATGACTTTGACGACATCAAGCGCATAGAAGATGCAACGACCATTATCCGTGCAAACACCAGCTATTCCAGCGTCACCTATCAACTGGAAAAGGTGTCGGGAAACACCTACGACTTGCGCTATATCCTGAACAAGAAACAAGAAAACCGCATCAATATCGGTGTCCGGTATGATACGGAAGAAACGGTAAGCCTACTTATCAATGCCACCACCAACTTTAACACACGGATGCCGTCGTATGCTTCCATCACCGCCCTTTTGGGAGAACGTTTTGGCGGAAGACTGGCTTATGGAGTAGAGGTTTCGCCATTGGCTACCTTGGGCTTCGCCTACCAATTCCGATACAATGACATCGACTTCTATCGAATGGGACACCGCTCATTCAACTCCACGTTCCGACGCCATGTGGCCGAATTGTCGTATGCCAACGTGTGGCTTCGGAATTTGCGCTTCAACATAGGGGTACGCTATGAGCTTTACGATTATGACAAATTCCTGTATCAAGAAGAGAACACCACTTGGGAGAGTGTAAAGGCAGAACATTTCTTCACTTATTTTGCCCATGTGCACTACGATACGTACGACAAGGCCTATTTCCCTAAACGGGGCGTGAACTTCCGGGCTGGGTATACGGTTTATACCGACAATTTTACCCAATACGATGACCACACACCTTTCTCGGCCGTTGCCGGAGCTTTTGAAGGGGTAGTTCCGGTAAGCAACCGGTTCTCTATTCTACCATCGGTGTATGGACGTATTTTGATAGGAAAGAATATCCCCTATTCCAAATGCAACACTATGGGAGGCGACATACTGGAGCAATACCTACCCTACCAGCTTCCGTTTGCAGGTACCATGAACGTACAACTCATGAATCATTCCTTGATTATTGGTGGATTGAAATTCCGCCAACGGATGGGAAGCATCCATTATCTGACTTTAAGCGGAAGTTATGCACTAACCAGCCGCAAGCTGAGTGGATTATTGAACGAACAGAATATGTTCGGGTGTGCCATAACATACGGAGTGGATAGTATGTTCGGTCCGTTGGAGGCAACCTTGAACTATACTAACCACTCCGACAAAGTAGGTTTCTATATCAACTTAGGATATAAGTTCTGATTATTATTTATACATGATTAATGCGCTCTGGGCAGGAACAGTCACTTCAGTACCGTTCACCTTGCCCATGCCCTTGGCATTGATCTTTCCATCCTTACAAACAATGGTGTAAGTACCCTTCGGTACACTCACCTTGGCAGGTTCCTTGCGGCTGTTGAAAGCTACAACAATGTCTTTCCATTCATCGCCGTTGGCATGATCCTTCAAGATGAAGGCTATGAGATTACTACCATCCACCGGCAAGAACTCCATGTGCTTGCGAACCAAATCGGCATCGCCCATACGGAAAGCAGGATGAGCCTTGCGGAGCGCAATCAAATCCTTCATATAGTTGAATACTTCCTTATAGGCAGCCTTGTTCTTCCATTCAATGGTGTTGATGCTGTCGGGACTATTATAAGAATTGTGCACACCCTTCTTGTCGCGCATCACTTCGTCACCCGCAAAAATGAAAGGCACCCCTTGTGAAGTGAATACAAAAGTTTCAGCCAATTTATGCAAGGCAATGCGTTCAGCATCGGTAGAACCTGGAAGCGTAGACTTCAAGCGGTCGGCCAAACACATATCGTCGTGGCAACTTACATAACTGATCATCTGAGTAGGTTGTGCTGCCCAAGGCTTCTGGCTGTAGTTTACCGAATCGTTCACAATCTGCGGATGATCGATGCAACCCACCAATCCATACATGATGCTCATTTCATGACCCGGTTCGCCGATAAGGAAAGCGCCATCATGGTCGTCGCTGAACGGGCCACGGAGGCCGTCACGCATTTCATCGCAGAATACGGCAATACCCGGCATCTTGTAAGCATTGGCTTTCATAGCCAATTCTTCCTGCGGCATTTGAGGAGCACCGGCAGCCCATCCTTCACCATAAATGAAGATACTGGGATCTATCTTGTTGAGTTCGGCACGAATCAAGTTCATGGTTTCGATATCGTGAATACCCATCAAGTCGAAACGGAAACCATCAATGTGGTATTCATTCACCCAATGAAGTACTGATTCAATCATGTATTTACGCATCATGGCACGGTCGCTGGCGGTTTCGTTACCACAACCCGAAGCATCGGCATATTTTCCTTCGGCATTGAAGCGATAGAAATAACCGGGCACTGTCAGTTCAAAATTACTGTTGGCAATATCGAAGGTATGGTTATACACTACATCGAGCACTACACGTATACCAGCCTTGTGAAGAGCCTGCACCATCTGCTTGAATTCCTTGATGCGGATAGCCGGATTATAAGGATCGGTGGAATAAGAGCCATCGGGCACATTGTAGTTCACCGGATCATATCCCCAATTGTACTGTGCTTCGTTCAAACGACTTTCGTCTACTGATGCATAGTCATACGATGGAAGGATATGTACATGGTTCACGCCCAATTCCTTCAAATGGTCTATACCGGTCTTTTCTCCTTCTGCACTCTTGGTGCCTTCTTCGGTCATAGCAAGGAATTTACCCTTGTTGCTGATGCCAGACAATGCATCAATGGAGAAATCGCGGTGATGCATTTCGTAAATCACCACATCGGCAAAATTATCCAAAGCGGGACGTACATCTTCCGCCCAACCTTCAGGATCGGTAGTATCGAGGTCAAGGATAGCGGCACGACGTCCGTTTACCCCAACAGCCTTGGCCATAATGCCCGGCGTATCGCCCAACCATTTGCCATCTACCTTTACATTAAAGGTATAGAATTTACCGTTCAAATCTTCTTGTACTGCTGCTGTCCAGGTGCCGTCTTCTCCTTTTGTCATGGGAAGTGTCTGATAGGCAGAGCCTTCGTGACCGGATTCATAGAGCAGTACTTTCACTTCTTCGGCCATGGGCGACCACAAGGCAAACTTGGTTTCGGAAGGCGAATATTCCATTTCGGTCAGTTCACCCTGGCGTACCGGATAGTTCTCGAATGAAAGGGCGTCTTTCTTGACAGATTGGCAACTGATTGCCGTTGTAACAATCGATGCCCAGATTACGTTCTTTACGTTCATAGTTTACTTGATTACTTTATTAGGGTTTTTACTTATAAAATCTTTCCAACTGCTATAGGCCTTGGTGGTTTGCGGACGACTCATCTGCAAATAGTGGCAATAGGCTGCCGCCAATGCGTCCGTAGCATCCAGAAAAGGGCCTGTCATATCATCGTTCATCTTCAAGATGCGCTTTAACATATCGGCTACCTGTTCCTTGCTGGCCTGTCCGTTACCGGTAATGGCCATCTTGATTTTCAACGGAGCATATTCGGCAATGGGAATATCTCTTTCGAGAGCTGCCGACATGGCCACTCCCTGTGCCCTACCCAATTTGAGCATGGACTGCACATTCTTCCCAAAGAAAGGAGCTTCGATAGCCAACTCATCGGGCAAATAGGATTCAATGATACCTTGTACCCGTTGGTGTATATGAGCCAGCTTCAAGTAATGATTGGCATACTTACGCAAATCAATTACGCCCAACGTCACCACATGTGGTTTGGAGTCGGTTATCTGTAACACTCCATACCCCATCAGGTTTGTCCCGGGGTCTATTCCCAATATCACCTTGTCCTTTATCGGCCTGCTCACTTGATAACCTCCATCAGTGTAGGGAATCCCACCACCTTATCCTTGAATATCTTCATCATCTCTTCATTCAACTTCATGCCTTGTTCGGTATGCCAACGATGTAACGTGGCGGTATCTTCCACTTCCCATTGCAACGAAAAGCATTCGCTGTCGGCCTCCTGGTGGCTCAATATCTGAGTAAGTCTTGCCTTGTTCAACTTCCCGTTCTTCTCCACTTCGGGTATGTAGCATTCAGTCAGCCAAATGACAAAGTTTCTGGCATCGGCCATTTCCACTTGAAAGGTTGTATTATATATCAGCATAGTTATCCAAATTTAATGCAAAGGCAAAGATAAATAAAAAAATGGAATGGGCTATGCAATCAAATCATTCTTTTGCATAGG
>CAZJFI010000128.1:0-4797 GCA_964545265.1 uncultured Phocaeicola sp. | reverse complement strand
AAAAATACTGTGCCGAAAATCACTTCCCAGCACAGCACGAGCAATTTATTCATTTAAAAAATATAAACAAGATGGGTGACAGAAGTCCCATTTGAATACAAATGTACGAAAATTGTCTCAATCTAAAAAAACATAAGGCAAAATAATAACTGAAACAACTGTAACTTCTGTAACCACTTGTGTCAATAGTCATATTACAACGTCACATTCGGCACCAGAACCCAACACAACCATTTTGCTGACGTCGGCAAAATGATCTGTCAATGATCGAACAACATTGACACAAGTGTCTTTTCTGAAAAGTGGTTACGGTTACAGAAGTTACAGTTTTTTTTGCGCACCAATGTTTCATTTGAAATACTTTAAAACAGAATTATTATATTTATATATATAATATATATATTATATATATAAATATAATGAAATATCTTTACAGTGAAAAATTGGGATGATGAGCGAAATAAAAACTGAAACAACTGTAACTACTGTAACCGGGTGGAGAAGGAAAACAACGCTTTATCGGCCGTAAAACGTCGTTTTCTTATTCGTAAAACGATGTGTTCTAAAAAGGGAATGTCCACCGGCTGTCATTTAAAGACCATTCAGCCCGCAGAGGGTCAGTAGTTCTTCGGCTTGGTTAATGATGGCCTTGGGCTGGAAAGCTTCGAGCTCGGTGCGAGGACGGAAGCCCCAAGTTACTCCCACAGCATCGACTCCGGCCTGAAGGGCTGTCTGCATGTCCACACCCGAATCGCCTACATAGAGCGCATCGGTGGCAGAGAGGCCGGTGGCATGAAGAATATCGTTTACAATGGTGGGGTCGGGCTTGACGGGGATACCCTCGCGCTGGCCTAAGACCCTCTCGAAACGAAGGGTGGGGAAGTAGTGGGCGATGAGCTTCTCGGTGGCCGACTGGTATTTGTTGGATGCCACGGCCAACAGGATGCCATGCGATTGGAGGGTGTGAAGCAGCTCAGGGATGCCGGGATAAGGCGTGCTAAGGTCGGCATTATGCTCGTTATAGTAAGGTAAAAAGCGTGAGCGGATGCGGAAAACCTGCTCTTCGGTGCGCTCTCCCTCGGGTAGGGCCCGTTCGAAAAGCTTGTTGATGCCGTTGCCCACAAAGAAACGATAGGCCTCGGTGGGGTGAGTGGGGAAGCCGAAGTGCTCCAGTGCCTGGTTGGTGGCGGTGGCGAGGTCGGCTATCGTATTCAGTAAAGTGCCGTCAAGGTCGAATATGACAATCTTCTTCATAAATCAAGTATTTTATGCTGCAAAGATAGTCATTTTGGCTGATAGTTGACGCTTTAGCATTTTTTTTGATTTTTAAGCATGAAAAATTCCTTGGTAATTTGTAAATTTGAACGCAATTTTTGCTTTTGCGAACTTTGCGCTAATAGATTTATAATTTAAGAATTTCGTATGGAGAACTTAGACATTGCATTGATGCTGATGGTAGTTGGAATGACCTCCGTCTTCGTCATTCTCCTCATCGTCATTTACTTGAGCCAAGGACTTATTTGGGTGGTGAACAAGGTAGCCCCTGAAGATGAGCCCAAGAAGAAGGTTGCATCGGCCGTTCCTACACCCGATGCCGCCACCCTGGATGCCATCAAGGCAGCTGTGGATATCCTCACAGCAGGTAAGGGTCAAGTAGTGAAGGTAGAGAAGTTGTAATCCGAAAAACGCAAGATTTAAAATGGAAAGAGAAGTAAAATTTAGTTTGGTGTTCCGTGACATGTGGCAAAGCGCCGGCAAGTATGTGCCACGGGTAGACCAGTTGGTTAAAGTGGCTCCCGCTATCATTGAAATGGGTTGTTTTGCCCGTGTAGAAACCAATGGCGGTGGCTTTGAACAAGTAAATCTGTTATTTGGCGAAAATCCCAATAAAGCTGTACGCGAGTGGACAAAACCTTTCCACGAAGCAGGTATACAGACCCACATGCTTGACCGCGCACTGAACGGCCTCCGCATGAGTCCCGTTCCGGCCGATGTGCGTAAGCTATTCTATAAGGTAAAGAAAGTGCAGGGAACAGACATCACCCGTACCTTCTGCGGACTGAACGATGTGCGAAACATCATCCCTTCTATCGGCTATGCGCACGAAGCTGGCATGATTTCGCAATGTGCCCTCTCCATTACCTACTCACCGGTGCACACCGTGGAATATTACCTCAATATGGCCAAGCAATTGATTGATGCAGGTGCCGATGAAATCTGTATCAAGGACATGGCAGGCATCGGTCGCCCGGCATTCCTCGGTAAGATTGTGGCAGGTATCAAGAAAATCAAGAACATTCCTATCCAATATCACTCTCATGCAGGTCCGGGCTTCAATATGGCTTCTATCCTCGAAGTATGTAAGGCGGGTTGCGACTATGTGGATGTGGGTATGGAACCTCTCTCATGGGGTACAGGTCATGCCGATGTAATCAGCGTGCAGGCTATGTTGAAGGATGCCGGTTTCAAGGTGCCCGAAATCAACATGGAAGCCTACATGAAGGTGCGCTCGCTGGTTCAGGAATTCATGGACGATTTCTTGGGACTTTACATCAGCCCGAAGAACCGTTTGATGAACTCGTTGCTCATCGCCCCAGGACTCCCCGGCGGTATGATGGGAAGCCTTATGGCCGACTTGGAAACCAACCTCGAATCCATCAACAAGTATAAGGCCAAACGAAACTTGCCGTTCATGACACAAGACGAGCTCCTCATCAAGTTGTTCGACGAAGTGGCTTATGTATGGCCTCGCGTGGGTTATCCTCCATTGGTGACACCATTCAGTCAGTATGTAAAGAACCTGGCCATGATGAATGTGATGGCACTGGAAAAGGGAAAGCCTCGTTGGGGTATGATAGCCGACGACATTTGGGACATGATTTTGGGCAAGGCCGGACAATTGCCGGGCGAATTGGCACCGGAAATTATCGACAAGGCCGTGCGCGAAGGTCGCAAGTTCTACGAAGGCGATCCGCAGGACAACTATCCAGACCAATTGGAAAAATACAAGAAGATGATGCTGGAAAAGCAATGGGATAGAGGTGAAGACGATGAAGAACTCTTTGAATATGCCATGCATCCGGCTCAGTATGAAGCCTATAAGAGCGGAAAGGCTAAGGAAGACTTCCTGGCCGATGTGAAGAAGCGTCGCGATGATTTAGCTAATGCTGCTGCTCCGGCTGATGCACAGGAAAGCAAGCCGAAGGTGCTCACCGTGGATGTGAACGGACAGGCTTACCGCGTAACAGTGGCTTATGGTGCAGTAGACCCGGCTGAACTGGCAGGCTCGGCTCCGGCCACAAGTGGTGCAGCCGTTGTGCCGGCAGGCGAAGGACAGGAAATTCTCTCGCCATTGGAAGGCAAGTTCTTCTTAGTGAAGAATGCACAGGAAACTCCGAAGAAGGTGGGCGACAAGGTTGCTGCCGGTGATGTGCTCTGCTATGTGGAAGCCATGAAGACCTACAATGCCATCCGCGCCGAATTTGACGGAACCATTACTGCCATCTGTGCCAACTCGGGAGATACAGTATCTGAAGACGATGTATTAATGAAAGTATTGTAATGGAAGATATATTTGTAAAACTGTATGAGATGACGGCGTTCAGCAACATCTTTGCGAATCCGTCGTTCCTCATCATGTATGCCATTGCCTTTGTTCTCCTGTATTTAGGAATCAGGAAGCATTATGAACCCCTCTTGCTGGTGCCCATCGCCTTTGGTGTGCTGCTGGCCAACTTCCCCGGTGGGGAAATGGGAGTGGTGCAGGCCGATTCCAATGGGATGGTGATGGTGAATGGTGTGATGAAGAACATCTGGGAAATGTCATTGCCCGAGATTGCACACGACCTCGGCATCATGAACTTCCTCTATTATATGTTGATTAAGACCGGCTTCCTGCCACCTGTCATCTTTATGGGTGTAGGTGCGCTGACCGACTTCGGGCCGATGCTCCGTAACTTGCGCCTCTCCATCTTTGGTGCGGCTGCTCAGTTGGGTATCTTCACTGTATTGCTGGTGGCTATCCTCATGGGATTCACTCCGCAAGAAGCGGCTTCATTGGGCATTATCGGTGGCGCCGATGGTCCTACAGCCATCTTTACCACCATCAAGCTGGCTCCGCATTTGTTGGGCCCTATCGCCATTGCAGCCTATTCCTACATGGCTTTGGTGCCGGTAATCATCCCCTTGGTGGTGAAGTTGCTTTGTACCAAGAAAGAGTTGATGATCAACATGAAGGAACAGGAAAAGCTCTATCCGTCGAAGACTGAAATCAAGAACCTCCGCGTGCTGAAGATTATCTTCCCTATCGCCGTGACTACGGTAGTGGCCATCTTTGTGCCGACAGCTGTATCGTTGGTGGGTATGTTGATGTTTGGTAACCTGGTCAAGGAAATAGGAAGTGACACCAGCCGCTTGTTTGATGCCGCATCGAACAGCATCATGAATGCTGCCACCATCTTCTTGGGTCTCTGCGTGGGTGCAACCATGACGGTAGATGCTTTCTTGAACTTGCAGACCATTGGTATTGTGATTGGTGGTTTCTTGGCATTTGCCTTGTCCATCTCGGGAGGTATTCTTTTCGTGAAGTTGTTCAACCTCTTCAGCAAGAAGAAAATCAATCCATTGGTGGGTGCCACCGGTTTGAGTGCTGTGCCTATGGCCAGTCGTGTAGCCAATGACATTGCAACCAAGTATGACCCGAAGAACCATGTGTTGAACTATTGCATGTCGAGCAATATCTCGGGTGTAATCGGTTCGGCCGTAGCAGCCGGTGTGCTGATTTCGTTCTTGGGATAA
>CAZJFI010000127.1:0-4825 GCA_964545265.1 uncultured Phocaeicola sp. | reverse complement strand
CCTATCATTGCAATAGTCAATTCGTTTACCCAGTTTGTACCGGGGCATACTCATTTGCATGAAATCGGTCAACAGGTAAAAGCTGAAATTGAAAAGTTGGGGTGTTTTGCTGCTGAATTTAATACCATTGCTATAGACGATGGTATCGCTATGGGGCACGATGGAATGCTTTATTCTCTTCCCAGTCGCGATATAATTGCAGACAGTGTGGAGTATATGGTAAATGCTCATAAAGCCGATGCGATGGTATGCATCAGCAATTGTGACAAGATTACCCCGGGTATGCTGATGGCATCCATGCGTTTGAATATCCCTACAGTGTTTGTGTCGGGTGGTCCAATGGAAGCGGGTGAATGGAATAACCAACATCTGGACTTGATTGATGCCATGATAAAGAGTGCCGATGCATCGGTGAGCGATGAGGAAGTGGCACAAATAGAGAATAATGCTTGTCCCGGATGTGGATGTTGTTCGGGTATGTTTACTGCTAACTCCATGAACTGTTTGAACGAAGCTATTGGTTTGGCGCTTCCCGGTAATGGTACTATATTGGCTACCCATACCAATCGTACCCAACTCTTTAAAGATGCAGCAGCCTTAATTGTCAAGAATGCCTATAAGTATTACGAAGAAGGTGATGAAAGTGTTTTGCCAAAGAGTATTGCTACCCGCGAAGCGTTTCTGAATGCCATGACATTGGACATTGCTATGGGTGGTTCTACCAATACGGTTCTTCATCTTCTGGCTATAGCCAATGAAGCGGGAGTAAACTTTACTATGGACGATATTGATATGCTTTCGCGCCGTGTTCCTTGTTTATGTAAAGTAGCACCGAATACACAGAAGTATCATATCCAAGATGTAAATCGTGCCGGTGGTATTCTGAATATTTTGGGTGAACTTTCCAAAGGTGGTTTGTTGAATACAGAGGTGAAAAGAGTAGATGGACTGACTTTAGCAGAAACCATTGATAAATATAATATTAACAAGGAAGATATTGATAGTGAAGCCCAACGCATTTATAGCAGTGCACCCGGTAATAAGTTCAATATCAAGCTTGGTTCACAGAATGTTTGTTATCAGACACTCGATACAGACCGAACCAATGGATGTGTCCGTGATTTGGAACATGCCTATAGTAAGGATGGAGGCTTGGCGGTACTGAAAGGTAACATAGCACAAGATGGTTGTGTGGTAAAAACAGCCGGTGTAGATGAAAGTATTTGGAAGTTTGCAGGACCGGCTAAGGTGTTTGACTCTCAGGAGGCTGCTTGTGAAGGTATCTTGGGTGGTAAGGTAGTAAGTGGTGATGTGGTAGTTATTACTCACGAAGGTCCCAAAGGTGGTCCGGGTATGCAGGAAATGCTGTATCCTACTTCATATATCAAGTCCAAACACTTAGGTAAGGAATGTGCGCTTATCACAGACGGACGCTTCAGTGGTGGTACTTCGGGATTGAGTATCGGACATATTTCTCCCGAAGCGGCTGCCGGTGGTAATATTGGTAAGATAGTAGATGGTGATATGATTGAAATTGATATTCCCAATCGTAGTATCAATGTAAAACTAAGTGATGAAGAATTGGCTGCACGTCCTATGACTCCGGTAACCAGAAACCGTGTAGTCTCCAAAAGCTTGAAGGCTTATGCCAGCATGGTAAGTTCGGCCGATAAAGGTGGAGTGAGAATAATAGATTGAAATTTATGAGTAAAGAAAGAATAACAGGAGCGGAAGCGCTGATGCGTTCATTGGAACATCAGGGAGTTAAAACTCTTTTTGGTTATCCCGGTGGAAGCATCA
The DNA here is from genome assembly GCA_964545265.1 of uncultured Phocaeicola sp. Lineage (GTDB taxonomy): Bacteria > Bacteroidota > Bacteroidia > Bacteroidales > Bacteroidaceae > Phocaeicola. The sequence goes on along the minus strand of CAZJFI010000127.1, from coordinate 3,025 downwards.
TGCCGACTTTCGATGCATTATATGGTCATCGTGACCGATTGAATCATATCTTGGTACGCCACGAACAAGGAGCGGCGCATGCAGCTCAGGGCTTTGCCCGGGTATCGGGTGAAGTGGGTGTGTGCTTGGTAACCAGTGGACCGGGGGCTACCAATACCATAACGGGAGTAGCCGATGCAATGATTGATAGTACCCCTATCGTTGTAATTGCAGGTCAGACACCGGTAAGCATGTTGGGTACCGATGCTTTTCAGGAAGTGGATTTAGTGGGTATAACCCAACCGATTACCAAATGGAGTTACCAAATACGTAGAGCAGAAGATGTAGCTTGGGCAGTTGCTCGTGCTTTTTATATAGCAAAAAGTGGGCGTCCGGGACCGGTAGTGCTTGACTTTACCAAGAATGCACAAACAGAGATGGTGGATTTTGAACCGATGACATTGGATTTTATCCGTAGTTATGATCCGGATCCTACCATTGATGAGGAAAAAGTGAAAGAAGCAGCCCAATTGATTGACAAGGCTGAGCGTCCTTTTGTATTGGTGGGACAAGGTGTAGAATTGGGAAATGCACAAGAAGAACTCCGTACTTTTCTTGAAAAAGCCGATATTCCATGCGGTTGTACGTTATTAGGATTATCAGCTATTCCTACTGCTCATCCATTGAACAAAGGTATGTTGGGCATGCATGGCAACCTGGCACCGAATATTAAGACCAACGAATGTGATGTGCTTATTGCTGTAGGTATGCGTTTTGACGACCGTGTAACCGGTAATTTAGCTACCTATGCCAAGCAAGCAAAGATTATACATCTGGATATTGACCCATCAGAATTCAATAAGAATGTAAAGGTGGATATCCCTGTTTTGGGCGATTGCAAGAAAACATTAACCAAACTGATTGGATATATAAAAGAAAACAAGCATACCGAATGGATAGACAGTTTCGCTGAACATGCTCAGACTGAATACGCTCGCGTTATCGAGAAAGAAGTCTATCCGAAAGAAGGTCCGTTGAATATGGGCGAAGTGGTACGTGCTGTGAGCGAAGCCTCGAACAATGAAGCCATCTTGGTAACCGATGTGGGTCAGAATCAAATGATGTCGGCCCGTTATTTCAAATATAGCAAGAACCGTAGTATTGTTACTTCGGGCGGGTTAGGTACTATGGGCTTTGGGGTACCTGCGGCTATTGGTGCCACTTTTGGATGTCCCGATAGAACCGTTTGCGTATTCATGGGTGACGGTGGTTTGCAGATGAACTTGCAGGAACTGGGTACCATTATGGAACAGAAAGCTCCAGTGAAGATGATTCTAATGAACAATAATTATTTGGGAAATGTTCGTCAATGGCAAGCGATGTTCTTTGGTCGCCGGTATTCGTTTACCCCTATGTTGAATCCCGATTACATGAAGATAGCTCAAGCCTATGAAATACCTTCCCGTCGTGTGATGAAACGTGAAGAACTGCAAGATGCTATCCAAGAGATGCTGACAACCGATGGACCGTTCATGCTCGAAGCATGCGTCGTCGAAGAAGGAGTTGTGATGCCGATGACACCTCCGGGAGGTACCGTTAACGAAATGCTTCTTGAATGTTAAATGAAGAATTATGGAGAAAACATTATATACCCTTATCGTTCACTCTGAAAATATTGCGGGCTTGCTGAATCAGATAACCGCTGTATTTACCCGCCGACAGATAAACATTGAAAGTCTGAATGTATCGGCTTCGTCTATTCCGGGTGTACATAAGTATACTATTACGGCTTGGACCGATGCCGAAACTATCGAGAAAGTAGTGAAGCAGATTGAAAGGAAGATTGATGTGTTGCAAGCGCATTATTTTACTGATGATGAAATCTATCAACACGAGATTGCTCTTTATAAACTTTCTACTCCCGAGTTTCAAAGCAATCCGATGGCATCGAAGGTGGTACGACGACACAGTGCCCGTATCGTGGAAGTGAACCCTACTTTCTGCATTGTAGAGAAAAACGGTATGAGCGAAGAAATTACAGCACTGTATGAAGAACTTCGAAAGTTTGATTGTGTGCTTCAATTTGTACGCTCGGGTCGTGTAGCCATTACCACCAGTTGTTTTGAACGGGTGAATGAATATCTGGATATGCGCGAAGAAAAATACCGTAGACAAAAGGAGGAACATCATGAGTAAAGACAAAGTTGGGACATATCCTTTTGTGGCAGAGCCTTTCCATGTAGACTTTACAGGAAGACTGACCATGGGGGTATTGGGCAACCATCTGTTGAACTGTGCCGGTTTCCATGCAGCAGATAGAGGATTTGGTATTGCCGAATTGAATGAAAACCAATATACATGGGTGCTCTCGCGTTTGGCTGTTGAATTGGACGAACTGCCTCGTCAATACGAAGACTTTAGTATACAGACATGGGTGGAAAATGTATACCGCTTGTTTACCGACCGTAACTTTGCCATTCTGAATAAGGAAGGAACCCCCATCGGGTATGCCCGTTCGGTTTGGGCTATGATTAGTATGCAGACACGCCGTCCGGCCGATTTGTTGACCTTGCATGGAGGTAGTATCACTGATTATATTTGCGACAAGGAATGCCCTATTGCCAAACCCAGTAGAATCAAGGTTACTCAAGAGGCTCCTGTAGCCGAATATCTGACCAAGTACAGCGATATAGACATCAACGGACATGTAAACAGTATTAAGTACATTGAACATATCCTCGATCTTTTCCCCATTGAAACGTTCAAAGAAAAGCAAATCAAGCGTTTCGAAATGGCTTATGTAGCCGAAAGCTATTACGGTGATACCTTGAGTTTCTATCGCGAAGAAGTGGGAGAGAATGAGTTCGATATAGAAGTAAAGAAGAACAACCAGGAAGTGGTGGTTCGTAGTAAAGTGATATATAAATAAAAAATATAGTTTTTAATTTTAAAAATAAGTAGAAAATGGCACAATTAAATTTTGGCGGTGTGATTGAAAATGTAATGACCCGCGAAGAATTTCCATTGGAAAAAGCACGTGAAGTAT
>CAZJFI010000126.1:0-4860 GCA_964545265.1 uncultured Phocaeicola sp. | reverse complement strand
GCAAACATGCTTATAAGGGAGTATGTGACGGGCTTGCCGGTTATGACGTAAGTACAGAATTCAGCGGAGATGATTGGAAAAACGCTCAATAATCCGAAATTATGAATAAATGACGTCAAAGCTTTGAAAAGCGTTATAGAAAATTCTAAAACGCCTATCAAAGCTTTGATGTTTCACCAGCAAAAGAAAATGTTACAACACGTTAGAAAATGTATCATTTGGAAGGTATTCATGAAACAGCGGTATAAAGATTCTTCCGACAAAGAATTGTAACTTTGACAAATAAAAATTGAACCATGAAACACATAGTCCTTATAGTATTTTTAAGTCTCATATCGTGGGTCTCGACTACGGCTCAAAAAAGCCGTTTGCAACAACAAGGAACCGCTACCCAATTGGTAGTGGACGGCAAGCCGTTTCTCATCCTTGGTGGTGAATTGGGAAACTCTTCGGCCTCGTGTTCGGAAGACATCGAACGTATCTTTCCAAAGTTAGAGCGCATGGGACTAAACACAGTTTTGGTTCCTGCCTATTGGGACCTGACAGAACCCGTTGAAGGACAATTCAATTTTTCATTAACTGACAAGGTCATTGACCAGGCACGAAAGAACCATTTGAAAGTAATCTTTCTATGGTTTGGCGCATGGAAGAACTCCATGAGTTGTTATGCACCGCTTTGGTTTAAAGAAAACTATCAGAAGTATCCGCGTTCTTACACAGAAAACGGCAAGCCGTTGGAAATAGCCAGTGCATTCTCGGAAGAAGTATTCCAAGCTGACAACCGTGCTTTTTGTCAATGGATGAAACACATCGCATCCATCGACAAAGAGGAAGGTACTGTCATTATGATACAAATTGAGAACGAGATAGGCATGCTGGAATCGGCACGCGACCATTCGGCCATGGCCAACAAAGCCTTCCATGCTCCTGTTCCCGAAGCTTTCACTTCTTACCTAAAAAAGAACAAGAAACAGCTTCACCCTCAGATGTTAAAGAAATGGGGAAGTCAAGGATATAAGACCGCAGGTACATGGAAGGAATTATTCGGTGCTGACATTTACACGGATGAAATCTTTATGGCTTATCATTATGCCCTCTACGTAGAGCGTATGGCACAAACGGCACGTTCCATTTACAACATTCCATTATACGTAAATGCAGCCATGAACAGCCGCGGACGCAAACCCGGAGAATATCCATCGGCAGGACCATTGGCTCATCTCATCGATGCATGGCACTGCGGAGCACCCAGCATAGACATTTTGGCGCCCGACCTATACGACAATGGATTCACTGACTGGGTGGCACAATACCATCTGCATAACAATCCACTCTATATACCCGAAATCAAGCTGACAGACAATGATGGAGTCAGAGCGTATTACATCTTTGCCGAGCACGACGCCATTGGTATCAGTCCTTTTTCTATCGAAGACGGTTCGGACGCCCCCAACAATATGTTGGTGGCAGGATATAGACACCTGAAGGAATTGATGCCTCTCCTAACCCAATATCAAGGGAAAAGCGTCATGAAAGGATTACTTTTCGACCAACAAAACAAAGAACGGATATTGGAAATGGATGATTTGGTATTGACTTGCCGCCATAACTTCACTTTACCTTGGGATCCTCGTGCCACCGATGGCAGTACATGGCCCGAAGGTGGTGGCATTGTTTTACGTTTAGCTAAAAATGAATACCTCATAGCCGGTAACGGAATTGTGGTAGAGTTTGCCAAGAAAAGCGAAAAGGCTATGAGTGAAGCAAAAAGGGCATTGGGTGAAGATGGTTTTGTACAAGCCGGTTCGAATAACCAACCAATGACTCCCAACCAACGATGGAACGGAAAGCGTTGCGGCATTGGTTCGGTAGATGAAGTGAAAGTCAATGCTGACGGAAGCTTCCAATTTGTCCGTCGCCTCAATGGAGACCAAGACCATCAGGGACGACATGTACGTATCTCCGTTGGCGACTACAAAGCCTTACATGTCAAATTATACGAATATAGATAACAGATAAGAATAAGAATTATGGAAACTACTATTCAAAAAACAAGTGTAGAATCGAAAGGATTCTACAAATTATCCTGGTTACAACGAATCGGATTCGGTTCCGGTGACATGGCTCAAAACCTTATCTATCAAACGGTAAGTATTTGGTTGTTGTTCTTCTACACCAATGTATATGGATTAGATCCGGGAACAGCTGCATTGATGTTCTTGATTGTACGTTTAGTCGATGTACTTTGGGACCCCTTGGTCGGTGCTTTTGTTGATAAAGGTAATCCTAAGTGGGGTAAATATCGTTCTTGGCTTATCCTCGGCGGTATTCCTTTGGTGGGTTTGTCTATCCTCTGTTTTTGGAATGGATTCAGCGGTTCTGTCATATATGCTTATATAACTTATGTGGGCATGAGTATGTGCTACACATTGGTAAACGTTCCTTATGGTGCTCTGAATTCTTCATTGACACGCGATACCGAAGAAATTACCATTTTAACTTCTACTCGTATGTTTATGGCCAACTTGGGTGCACTCATTGTGAAATCGCTTCCGATGGTGATTGCTATCTTTGCACCGGTTGCAGCCAATGGAGAAGCCATCACCAATACGCCCGAAGCCGCACCAGCCTGGTTTATTACCATGACCATCTTTGCTTTGGCAGGTTTGGCTTTGCTTCTCTTCTGCTTCTCACAATGCAAGGAACGTGTAGTCATGGGCCAAAAGGAATCTGAGAACGTAAAGGTCAGCGATTTATGGACAGAATTCCTCCGCAACCGTCCTTTGCGTATTTTGGCTTTCTTCTTCATCACCGCATTTGCCATGATGAGTGTAGGTAATGCTGCCGATGCTTACTTTATGAGTTACAACGTAGGTGCTACCCCGTTAATGACTACCGCATTCATGTGGTTAGGAACCATCCCTGCCTTCATTTTCATGCCCATGGTACCTGCCATCAAGCGTAAGATTGGCAAGAAAGGTATGTTCTACCTCTTCTTAGGTACAGCTATTGTGGGTATGGCCATGATGTATGTTTTCGTTCAAGTAGAATCATTGAAGCAATTCGGTTTGTTATGCTTGGCTCAATTCGTCAAAAGTACCGGTATCATAGTTGCTACCGGTTATATGTGGGCACTTGTTCCCGAAGTGGTTTCTTACGGAGAATATACATCCGGACGTCGTATCGCAGGTATTGTAAATGCGCTGACCGGTATTTTCTTCAAAGCTGGTATGGCACTGGGCGGTGTTGTTCCCGGCTTGGTACTTGCGTGGGTTGGTTTCAATGCAGAATTGCCTCAACAAACTGCATTGGCAGAACAAGGTATCTTATGGTTGGTTTGCGTCATTCCGGCAGTCCTCTTGCTTTTGGCCATGTGGATTATCTCCAAGTATGAACTTGAAGATGATGTAATTGATAAGATAAATAAAGAAATCGAAACTCGAAACAAATAATAATATGAAGAGTATAAAAACATTAATAGCAAGTATGGCGGTCATTGGGTTGACCGCCTGTACTTCTTCTCCCCAACAACCTGCAACCGCCACCTTAAAAGAAACATTTAAGGAGCAATTCCTGATGGGTGTAGCTATGAATACCTGGCAAGTAGCCGGATTGGATACCGCTGCAACAAACATTGTCAAGAAGCATTTCAACTCCATTGTAGCAGAAAACTGCATGAAATGCGAAGTTATCCATCCCGAGGAGAACCGTTACGACTTCACTTCAGCCGATTCACTGGTAGCTTTCGGCGAAGCCAATGGCATGACCGTCATCGGGCATTGCCTGATATGGCATTCGCAATGCGCTCCTTGGTTTTGGGTAGACGATAAGGGCGAATTTGTCACTCCCGAGGTTTTGAAACAACGTATGAGAGACCACATCCATACTGTAGTTGGTAGATATAAAGGACGCATCCACGGTTGGGATGTGGTGAACGAAGCCATCATTGAAGACGGTTCTTATCGCAACTCTCCTTTCTATCAGATATTGGGTGAAGAATTCATTCCACTCGCTTTCCAATATGCTCATGAAGCCGATCCGGATACTGAGCTATATCTGAATGATTACGGAATGAATGTTACAGGTCGTAGAGACACCTATGTAAAGATTATCAAAAATCTGCAAGAACGCGGTTTGCGTATCGATGCTATCGGTATGCAAGGTCATATGGGTATGGATTATCCCGAATTCAACCAATTTGAAGAAAGTCTGCTGGCCTTTGCAGGTACTGGCATCAAAGTCATGATTACCGAATGGGACATGAGTGCTTTACCTACCGTGAAGCAAACCGCTAACATCAGTGATACAGTAGCCTTCAAGAAAGCAATGAACCCCTACCCGGATGAGTTACCCGACAGTGTTGCTCAATTATGGAATGAGCGCATGAAATCATTTTTCAACCTGTTCTTGAAACATGCGGACAAGATTACTCGCGTTACTGCATGGGGAGTAAGCGACGGCGATTCATGGAAGAATGATTTTCCTGTTAAAGGACGGAAGGAATATCCATTACTCTTCGACCGTAACCATGAGCCGAAAGACTTTATCAAAGAATTATTAAATACAAAAGAATAAAATCAATTATCAAAAATCTAAAAGCCTTATGAAAAAAGAAAAAAGATATTTGTTCCCCGCCGATTATATGGCAGACCCTTCTGTACATGTGTACAATGATAGAGTATATATTTATCCTTCTCATGATTGGGAATGTAACAATGTCAACAATGACAGTGGCGATGAGTACATCATGAAAGACTATCATGTACTTTCTACCGACGACCCAATGAACGGTGAAGTAATAGACCACGGTAAAGTGCTCGACTTGGAAGATATAGCATGGCATGGCCGTCAGCTATGGGA
>CAZJFI010000125.1:0-4882 GCA_964545265.1 uncultured Phocaeicola sp. | reverse complement strand
ATTTCACCTTCATCTTCCATTTCCTGTAAATTTTCAATCACTTCCAAAGGAGAGCCCGAACGGATAGCGTAGTCAACCAATTCATCCTTGGTTGCCGGCCATGGAGCGTCTTCCAATTTTGATGCTAATTCCAATGTCCAATACATATCTTTACTTTTAATTTATAAACAATTTTGATATTACTCTTTATTCAGCCGCAAAAGTATAACAAATTATTTCATTTGCAATCTTTATCCCAATAAATTTCATCGGTTTGGGCCAATAAGTTCAATTTTCTGGATAAAACAAATAAATAATCGGATAATCGATTGATAAATGCCGTTACATAATCATCCACTTTACACTCCTCGGCCAATGCAAGGATACGTCTTTCCGCCCTACGGCATACCGTTCTACAAACCTGACAAACAGCCGATTCGCGTACTCCCCCAGGAATCACAAATGCTCTTAGTGGAGGAAGTGTCTGATCTATTTTATCAATGGCTTCTTCCAATCGGGAAATATCCTGTTCGTGTATCTGACTTTCAATACGCAATGTGACACTCGACTGGTCGGTTGCCAAATAAGAACCGATGGTAAACATTTTATGTTGTACCCATAATACCAGTTCCTTATCTTCCTGTTCTGTCAGATAAGTCAATAAAAGTCCCAAATGAGTATCCAATTCATCAATCGTTCCATAAGCCTCCAAACGGATATGTGTCTTCGGGACTCGGGTTCCTCCTACTAACGAAGTGGTTCCTTTATCGCCTGTACGGGTATAAATCACACTCTTTTTCATGAGTTTCTATAAGAAATTAACAATATAGTTTTGCTTGATTCTTTTCTTGTCAAAAAATACCAGCCCTATGTCATACAAATCGAAAGTCAGCCTTACCCGCTCATCTTCTTTCAATTGTTTCCACCATTCTTTTTTTTCTTTCGATTGATAGATGTTACCGACTATGATGCACGAGCGTTCGCCTACCGACAGAAGTGCCTTTTCGAAAACCTCTTTATAATAAGGGGTATGGCCGATATGCAACATATCAATTCCTCCCAATGATTGGATATCTTCTTCCAGCTTCATTAACGTCTTGTCCAAATCCTTCCCTTTGATGGTACATGATTTCATCGCACTTCGGGCTGCCCGCATATAGCTCATAGAAGCTCCGTTACCTACACCCACCTCTATCAACGATTGGGGATGCAGATAGTTCACCAAACGAAACAAGAGACGATTGACTTTTTTCCGATAATGAGGCAAGAAGTTAGAGAAATGTTTCTTTTCAAGCGTATGGTAAGCATAATAAGGCAATTGTTCATAGATAACAGAGGTTATCAAAAAGAAATCGGACGGAGAATGTACTCCGTAGCCACAACGGTGCCGAAAACGCCTGCACCAATTCCAATATCTACGCACAAATGCCATAATCAAAAAACGCTTGGTTATACAAAGATAGAAAAGTTTATCGGATAAATACAAATAAAACCTTATATTTGTAGGCAAATAACTTATTCATACCTTATGCATATTGTCGACCTTATCGTTTTTCTCCTCTTTACCGGGGGGATTGTTCTTTTTGGTTGTTCTTTCTTCAACAAAAAAGCCTCATCAGAAGAATTCACTTCGGCTGGCCGTAGTCTACCCGGTTGGGTGGTAGGTATGTCCATCTTTGCCACATACGTTAGCAGTATCAGCTATTTGGGTTATCCGGGAAAAGCCTTTGCCGGAGACTGGAATGCATTTGTATTTAGTTTGTCCATTCCCATTGCCTCCTATTTTGCAGCTAAATATTTCGTACCTTTTTATCGTAGCCAAGGGAGTGTATCGGCTTATAGTTTTTTGGAAGAACGCTTTGGTGCTTGGGCCAGACTTTACGCTTCGGCCTGCTATCTGCTCACACAAATAGCCCGCATGGGGTCCATCCTATTTTTATTGGCACTACCCATGAACATTTTGATGGGGTGGAATTTACAAACAGTTATCATCATCACCAGTTTTGCCATCATTATCTACTCCATGATGGGAGGGGTAAAAGGAGTGATTTGGACAGAAGCTATCCAAGGATTCATCTTGATCGGAGGAGCTTTGATATGTCTGCTTGTACTACTTTTCAGCATGCCCGAAGGCCCTATGCAGACTTTCGAAATAGCTATGGCCGACCATAAATTCTCGTTAGGCTCTTTCGAGTGGGGAATAAGCAGCTCCACCTTTTGGGTATGTTTGATTTATGGTATATTTACCAACCTCCAGAACTATGGGATAGACCAGAATTATGTACAGCGCTACCATACCGCCAAGAATGAGAAAGAAGCCAAATTCTCGGCTCTGTTTGGTGGCTACTTATTCATTCCGGTATCGGCCGTGTTCTTCTTGATAGGAACTTCACTCTATGCTTATTATCAAGTACACCCCGAATTATTGCCAGCCGAAGGCATCAAGGCCGATTATGTGTTTCCACTTTTCATCGTCAACCAACTGCCTGTAGGATTAACCGGTTTGCTCATCGCATCCATCTTTGCAGCAGGTATGAGCACGGTAGCCACCAGTGTTACCAGTTCTTCCACCATCATTCTGACCGACTATTACAAACGTATCCGTAAGAATTGTACCGACCGTGAACAACTATACGTACTGAAAACCGCCAGTCTTATTGTCGGAGTTTTAGGTATAATTATAGCCTTGGCACTTGTGAATGTAGACAGTATTCTTGATGCGTGGTGGAAACTCTCTTCCATTTTTAGCGGAGGTATGCTCGGGTTGTTCCTGTTAGGATATCTGGCACACAAGGCACGTAACATCCATGCAGCTATCGGAGTGATTTGTGGAGTCATCCTTATCGGTTGGATTTCTGCAGCCGAATGGTTAGGCTTGCCAAGTTCCGGCATCCATGAATACATGGCCATCGTATTGGGAACGGCAGTTATTTTTCTAGTGGGTTTTATATTGGCTCACGTTTTATGTAAAAAACAAGAATAGAAGGATTTATGAAAATACTTTGGATCGATCTGAACAGTTCATACGCACACTCTTCTCTGGCTTTACCTGCTCTCCATGCACAACTCATGGGAAACGATACATACGAATGGGATATTGTATCAGCCACAATCAATGATAATGTCGGTACAATTGCATCCAATATCTGTGTAAGAGAACCCGACATCATAGCCGGTAGCTTATGGTTGTTCAACCACGAAAGTATGACGCACATCACTTCTCGTGTCAAAGCTGTACTTCCTCATGTAAAGCTCATATTAGGCGGTCCTGAGTTCTTAGGCGACAATGAATCCTTTTTAAGGAAAAACCCCTTTGTTGATTGCGTGTTCCGTGGTGAAGGAGAAAAACAATTCCCACTCTGGCTCCATCATTGGAATCAACCGGAACATTGGAAAGACATCATAGGCCTTTGTTATTTGGATGCCAACAACCAGTATCAAGACAACGGACTGTCAAGGGTACAACATTTTGACCAACTGGCAGCTCCGGAAGAGAGTCCTTTCTTCAATTGGACGAAACCTTTCGTTCAGTTGGAAACCACTCGTGGATGTTTTAACACCTGTGCCTTCTGCGTAAGTGGAGGTGAAAAGCCTGTACGCACGTTACCCTTAGATACCATCCGCAAGCGTCTACAAGTGATACATAGCCATGGCATCCAAAATGTCCGTGTGCTCGACCGTACCTTCAATTACAATACTCGTCGCGCCATCGAACTGCTCGACTTGTTTTTAGAGTTTTATCCTCACATCCGTTTCCATTTGGAAATACATCCGGCACTATTATCTGCCGAACTGAAAGAGAAATTAAAACAACTTCCCACCGGTTTACTTCATTTGGAAGCAGGAATCCAAAGTCTTCGAGAGTGCGTATTGGAAAAATGCCAGCGTAAAGGAAAACTGTCGGATGCTTTGGAGGGGTTGCGATTCTTATGCTCGCTCGACAACATGGAGACTCATGCCGATTTGATTGCAGGTCTTCCTCTTTATCACCTGAATGAAATTTATGAAGACATCGAGACATTGGCTTCCTATCGGGCCGGAGAAATTCAATTGGAATCCTTGAAGCTATTACCGGGAACCGAAATGCGCCGACGAGCTGAAGAATTAGGGATTCGTTATTCACCACTTCCACCTTACGAAGTCCTTCAAACCAACGAAATGGACACTGTGGAGTTACAGATAACCCGAGCACTTTCCCGCTTGCTCGATGCCTATTACAACACGCAAGCATGGAGAGAGGTAACACGTTACCTCATTCTACACTGCGAAGGTTTCTTGAAATCTCTTCTCACTTTTTATTTATCAGGAAGCCTGATTGACCAACCTTTAAGTTTGGAAAAGAGAGGATTGATATTATACGAATTCTGCAAAAGGGAATGTCCGGAATATTTGCTCCTTGTCAGCACTGCATGGATAGAAGCCGGCATGTCACTCAAGAAACTTCCGGCAGAAAGAGTCAAGACCAAGCATCAAATTCCTCCCCTACATTGGGAAATAATGTATGGCACTTACAAAGAAAGCCTCCGCCTCTGTTTCTTACCCACAGACGACGAAGGCTTGCATGGTTATTGGTTTGGCTTCGAAACCGAACTTCAAAAGATTGAGCCGGTATTCAAAGCTAAATCATAAAACATCATTTTTTCTGATAGATACGTACATAATCTATTTCGTAGCGCATCGGATAAGCATCTGCCTCATCCGGTCCGCCATTATCACCACCAACCGCCAAGTTCAATAAAATATAATGAGGATGCTTGAACGGATTCTGGTGGTCCGCACTTCCATTGATGGTTTCGGACAACAATGTTTCGTTCAACAATTCATCGTCCAAATAGAGGCGAATGGCTTCTTCGTCCCAATCCATGCGCCATACATGAAACTCCGAAGCCCAATCCGGATTTTG
>CAZJFI010000124.1:0-4911 GCA_964545265.1 uncultured Phocaeicola sp. | reverse complement strand
CAAAAAATATACGACTGATACGTGGTGACCCTAAATTACCCAAATAATTGAATTGTCCGGTAGGTCCACCTACATCATTCGAATTTTGAAAACCGGTTTGAATAGTATCAACTGGTACATTTGTAATATTACCCAACCGTTTGTCTACTTTCCAAGAGAATAATCCAATAGGTATTGTACTTGCGTCAGTAACAGCTGTAGTATCTATAGGATTACCATTGCGGTCATGTGTACCCAAATTTCTTCCACTAGCCGAACTCCCTGCTGCAGAAGTCAGTCTTTGTTGTGCTGCTGCCGGCAACAACCAGCAGAGCATTGCTATCATAATATATATGTATTTCCTTTTCATACTGACTACAAAGATACGAAATACAATTGAAAATTGCTTCATAACGCCTTACAATTAACAATTATGAATATACATATCCATTATAGTGGAAGCTCCAATAGAATTCTGCTATAAAAATGTCATCCTGAGCAAAACGAAGGATCTGGATACATATACTTTATATTTTCAGATTCTTCACTTCGTTCAGAATGACACGACATTATAACAATGCTTCTTCTATCTTGACAGAAGCCGATAAGTCTATAAAAGATGTTCTTACACTTCCTTGATTATGTCCATACCAATACGGATGGCTTCTTCATTCATAGGAATGAGTTTGTGATGACGCTCCGGCAATGTCTTATAGAGAGCTTTCAATACACTTTCTATGGCTACTATAGGACGCAATTTCAGCAAACCGCCCAATACTATCATATTGAATGTTTTAGCCATACCACGCTCTGTGGCTTCGTCCATGGCATCAATGCGATATACATGGATGTCTTTGCGTGTAGGTGGTTCCATAATACCATATCCGTCGTATATCAAAATACCACCGGGTTTCACCTTGTTCTCGAATTTTTCCAATGAAGGCTGATTCAAGATGATAGCGGTATCGTATTGGCTAAGAATAGGTGAGGAGATGCGTTCATCACTCACAATTACGGTTACATTGGCTGTACCCCCTCTTTGTTCGGGACCGTAGGCGGGCATCCATGTCACTTCTTTGTCTTCCATCAATCCGGAATAGGCCAGAATCTTACCCATCGATAATACACCCTGACCACCGAATCCTGCTATGATTATTTCTTGTTTCATTTTCTTCTTAATTTATTCTTTATCCTTCAAATCGCCTAACGGATAGAATGGGAACATGTGTTCTTCCATCCATTGATTGGCTGCAACGGGTGTCATCTTCCAACCGGAATTGCAAGTCGATACAATTTCCACTAAGTTGGAGCCTTTGCCATTCATGGAATTTTCAAAAGCTTTGCGGATAGCTTTCTTGGCTTTGCGGATGGCTGGTACACTGTGGACAGATTGGCGTGTAACGTATGCCGTTCCTTCCAAAGTGGCGGCTATTTCGGTCATCTTCAGCGGATAACCGTGGATGGTTACATCGCGTCCGTATGGACAGGTTGCCGTTTTCATACCCACTAAAGTTGTTGGTGCCATTTGTCCGCCGGTCATACCATAAATGGCATTGTTAATGAAAATAATGGTGATGTTTTCGCCACGGTTCAAAGCGTGGATGGTTTCGGCTGTACCAATACATGCCAAGTCACCATCACCCTGATAAGTGAACACCAATCTGCCGGGCCACAAGCGCTTGATGGCTGTTGCTACAGCCGGAGCGCGTCCATGGGCAGCTTCTTCCCAATCTATGTCTAGATAATTATAGGCAAATACAGCACATCCTACCGGTGATACACCTACAGTCTGATTTTCCATGCCCATTTCCTCGATGACTTCAGCTATCAGTTTGTGGACTACTCCATGGCTACAGCCAGGACAATAGTGCATCTGATTGTCGTTCATCAACGTCGGTTTCTTATAAACCAGGTTTTCGGGTTTGATTATTTCTTCTTTTGTCATATGTTTTCCTCCATTATAACATGAAGCGCATAAAGAACTCCATGAGTTTTACGAATATGGCAGCCGCACATACATAGATAAAAGTGGTAAAGTCTTCCAATACAAAATAAAGGATGACGGATACTACGGCTAATATCATGAATACTATATTCAGAATGACTCTGATTTTATCGGTTCCCATATACGATTTATTTGATAAGTTTTTCTTTCAAAGCATCGATTACTTCATCAGGGGCAGGCACAATACCACCTAAACGTCCGAAATGTGCAACCGGAACACTGCATTGTACAGCCAATTGTACATCTTCTACCATCTGACCGGCATTCAGTTCCACAGTGAGTATGCCCTTAACTTGCTTGGCACGTTCGGCAATAGCCTTGGACGGGAACGGCCACAAAGTGATGGGGCGGAACAAACCTACCTTGATTCCTTCGGCACGTGCCAATTCCATAGCCTTCTGGGCAATACGTGCACACGAGCCGAATGCTACAATCAGGTATTCGGCATCTTCGCAATTGATTTCTTCAAAACGTACTTCGTTGGCTTCTATTTCTGCATATTTTTGTTGCAGATGAATGTTACGTTTCTCCATAATGGAAGGATCCAATTCCAAAGAAGTGATGATGTTTGGCTTACGGCCTTCTTGCTTGCCGTGAGCAGCCCATGGGCAGCGTGCCATCACTTCTTCATCGGTCAGTCTTGGACGTTGTTCCGGCAAAACAACCTTTTCCATCATCTGTCCTATTACACCATCGGCCAGGATGATAGCCGGATTACGGTATTTGAAAGCTAAATCAAAAGCCAAACCTACAAAGTCTGCCATTTCTTGTACGGATGCCGGGGCGAGTGCTATCAAACGATAGTCTCCATGTCCGCCACCTTTTACTGTTTGGAAATAATCGGCCTGACTGGGTTGGATAGTTCCCAATCCCGGACCTCCACGCATTACGTTTACAATGAGACAGGGGAGTTCTGCACCGGCCAAATAGGATATACCTTCTTGTTTTAAACTTACGCCCGGACTCGATGAAGATGTCATTACCATTTTACCAGAGCCGGCACCACCATATACCATATTTATTGCAGCCACTTCACTCTCTGCCTGTACTACAACCATACCGGTAGTTTCCCAAGGCTTCAGTTCTGCAAGCGTTTCTAAGACTTCAGATTGAGGGGTGATTGGATAGCCGAAATAACCATCTGTGCCGAAGCGAATTGCTGCATGCGCAATGGCTTCGTTCCCCTTCATTAATAAAACTTCTTCTGCCATTTCTATCTTATTATTGGATTTTTACTTTATAGACAGAAATACATCCGTCTGGGCATACAGTTGCGCATGAAGCACAACCTGTACAGGCATCTTCTACAGCCATTTGTGCGAATGTATATCCTTTTTTGTTCACTTCTTTAACTGTAAGTGCCAATACATTGAACGGGCAGGCCACTACACACAAGTTGCAGCCTTTGCATCGTTCTGTATCCACTACTACAGCTCCTTTGATTTTAGCCATATATTTTATTGTTAGTTATTGATTATACATGTCTTTGTTGTAAAACTCCAGAATGTCCATTACCATCTTTTTAGCCGATACAGCCGGACTATCGGGATTTCTTTCAATTGCTTCCAGATAATGATTGAGTGCCAATTGCCAATTCCCTTTCTTGCGCCAGGCGTTACCCAATAAGTAGTAGGGTTCATCACTACAGTCAGGATGGGCAGCCGTGTAGCGGTTCAGTTCATCTATCGCTTCATCAACCCGGTCTTGCCGGAGCAATTCCTTTATCTGTCCACTGTTCATTTCCGGTTTATTTCACTTCTCCTACATAAACATTGTATGCCTTTTCCGGGTTGCAGGCAGCGTTCATTTTTTTAGCTTCTTCACCCTTGACATTTTGCATCATCATCTTTTTGCAATGGATAACTACACTTGGTTCGTTGCTTCCATTAGGATAGAAAGAAATTTGGTATTCATCACTTTGTACCAATAGCAAATTGCTCATGGTCTTTTGGGTGTCGATGATGCAATAGGTTACGTCCTTGCCGAATAACTGGGAACGTCCGCCCCAACATTCTTTGCCTATTTCAAGTTCTTCCCCGTTTACGCTGATTGTAATGCGGGCAGCCTGAGCTATTTTCTCTTCTTCAGTAGTGGCTTGCGAAACCGGTTGTACCGTTGTAACCGGCTGTACCGGAGTAACCACTGTGGGTGCAGCTTGTGTGGGTTGTTCCACAACCGCTTGTACAGTTGGTTGTACCACAGTAACCTGATCTGCCGGTTTTACAGGAGCCGTCTGCAATCCTAAAGCTATCATCTTGTTGCCAAGTGCCGACCGCATTTCTGCAAATATCTCATCTTTCAAGTCGATGGTCATTCTTCTGAACTTGCCACAGATGGGAGCCAATTTGGTCTTGGCCTTGTTCAGTGCCATATCATCGGTAATCCATTCTTCGGCAGAAAATTTTTCCCCTCCATCGCGTGCTTCGTTATACCAATAGCGGATACGGTTCATATCTACATTACATTTCCCGTTCTCACAATCAATGCTTAACAGGTAATAGATTCGGGTACGGTCCAATGATAAGGCCGAAGACGCGAACACCATATATTCTTCTCCACTTACCGCAATGCTTCCGTCTTGTGGATTGGTATAAAGAACCCTTGCATTGAATTTGTTGTCCGGTTGGAAATTTGCGTTGGCCCAATCCAATAACGTTTCATAGATTTGTTGTTGCGTCATAGCGGGAACCTGCAATTCGGTAGAAAATTCCACTTTGCCATTTACCAAGGGTACAGCACCTTCCAAATACTTCTTATCTACTTGAGCGCTTGCTACAAAAGGTAAGCACATCAACCATACAATTATACAATTTTTCATGATAGTTCTTTGTTTTTACATTTTAATTCACAAAGATAGTAAATAGATTATAAAGTTGTTCAATTATTAGCATTCTTTTTCTTTTTACTCCCTCGGTTCCGCTTTATAT
>CAZJFI010000123.1:0-4960 GCA_964545265.1 uncultured Phocaeicola sp. | reverse complement strand
TTAGTTTAAAAATTGTGCCATTCCAAGCCACGCAAGGAATGACTATACGAAAAACAATGATACATATAGAGAATATCAACAAAACGTACTACAACGGAGCACCGCTACATGTATTGAAAGGAATCAATCTGGACATTGCCAAGGGTGAGTTCGTTTCGATTATGGGAGCCTCGGGCTCAGGGAAGTCTACCCTACTGAACATTTTAGGGATACTGGACAACTATGACGAGGGGGAATACTACCTGAACAACGTGCTCATCAAAGACCTGAGTGAAACCAAAAGTGCCGAATACCGCAACCGGATGATAGGGTTCATCTTCCAGTCGTTCAACCTCATCTCGTTCAAGAATGCCATGGAGAATGTGGCCCTGCCCCTATTCTACCAAGGTGTGAGCCGGAAGAAACGAAACGCTCTGGCTATGGAATACCTGGAAAGATTAGGATTGAAGGAATGGGCACACCACATGCCCAGCGAACTATCCGGGGGACAGAAGCAACGCGTAGCCATCGCACGGGCACTGATAACCAAGCCCGAAATCATTTTGGCCGACGAGCCTACAGGAGCACTCGATAGCAAGACTTCCATCGAAGTGATGCAATTATTGAAGGAACTTCATGAGAAAGAAGGGCTGACCATTGTAGTGGTGACCCACGAAAGCGGTGTAGCCAACCAGACGGACAAGATTATCCACATCAAGGATGGCGTGATAGAGCGCATAGAGAACAACACCGATCACCAGTCGTCACCCTTCGGCATGAACGGCTTTATGAAATAGAGAATTATGTTCGACTTCATTCAAGAAATATACGGAACCATTATGCGCAACAAATTGCGCACCTGCCTCACAGGGTTTGCCGTGGCATGGGGCATCTTTATGCTCATTGTTCTGTTAGGGGCCGGAAACGGATTGCTGAACGCTTTGAACAAGCAGACAAGCGGATTGGCATTGAACTCCATGCAAGTATATGGAGGACGCACCAGCAAACCTTACAAGGGATTAAAGGAGGGCAGAGAGATAAGGCTTACCAACAAGGAGTTGGAAGTGACTCGCGGAATGACCGACCATGTGGCCAACGCCAGTGCCATCATAGAACAAGGGAGTGTAAGACTCAACTACAAGGATACGTATGTAAACGTTTCGCTCAATGGAGTAATGCCCAACTATCCGCAAACCAACGGCATTGAAATGGTGAGTGGACGATTCATTAACAAATTAGACATTGACGAAAGACGAAAGAGCGTAGTGGTACACGAGCGGACCATAGAGATGCTCTTCGGCACCAAGGACTTCGACGCCATAGGTAAGCTGGTAAACATCAGCGGATTGGCCTACCGTATTGTAGGGGTATACACTTCGGATATGAACAACGGAAACACCTCTTCGGCCTATCTTCCTTTCAGCACCCTGCACCTTATCTATAATAAAGGAGACGAAGTAGGCTCATTGGTATTCCTCACCCAAAACATAGATACGGAAGCGAAAAGCGATGCTTTCGAAAAGGAATATAGGGCTACCATCGGAAAAGTGAAGCAATTTGAAGCCGATGACCGAAGCGCCATCTGGATAAGAAACCGATTCAAACAATTCCTGCAACAAGAAACGGGAAGCGACCTTCTTCGCACCGCCATTTGGGTGATAGGTATCTTTACCCTATTGAGTGGCATTGTGGGAGTAAGCAACATCATGCTCATCACCGTAAAGGAACGCACGCACGAGTTTGGCATCCGCAAGGCACTGGGAGCCAAACCGATGTCCATCCTTGGGCTGATTATTGCCGAGAGTATAACCATTACCACTTTCTTTGGATACATCGGCATGGTGGCAGGTATAGCCGTTACCGAATACATGAATGCCGTAAGCGGGACGCAAGTAATGGATATCGGGGTAGCCTCGGCCACGGTGTTCGAGAATCCCACGGTTGACTTGCATATCGCTATACAAGCTACGTTGACACTCATCATTGCGGGTACTTTAGCGGGATTCTTCCCGGCACGCAAGGCGGTAATGATCCGCCCGATTGAAGCACTGAGAGGATGATACTTATTAAGCATTAACAGATTATGAGATTATTCAGAATAGACATAGACCGATGGGAGGAAATACTCATCACCATTACCCGCAACAAGACACGGAGCCTGCTCACGGCCTTCGGCATCTTCTGGGGCATCTTCATGCTGGTGGCCCTGATGGGTGGAAGCCAAGGGCTGAAGGATATGATGGCGGCCAACTTCAAAGGTTTTGCCACCAATTCGGGCTTTACCGTAAACACACAAACCAGCAAAGCCTATAAAGGTTTCCGCAAAGGTCGTTGGTGGAACATGGAAGAGAGCGATTTGGAACGGATACGACGGGCAGTACCCGGCATCGACATTCTTACACCTTGCAATGACAAATGGGGCATTCAAGCTACCTACAACAAGAAAGTGATAACCGGATGCTCCATGAAAGGGGTTTATCCCGACTATGGCCGGATAGAGACACCTACCCTCGGCATGGGCCGGTTCATCAACCACATCGATATTAAGGAGCAACGGAAAGTATGCGTCATAGGCAAGCAGATTTACGAAACGTTGTTTCCCGAAGGAGGAGACCCTTGCGGAAAGTTCATCAATGTGAACGGTACGTATTATCAAGTGATTGGAGTAAATACATCGCCGGGAAACATGAGTATAAACGGATGGCCGCCCACCACGTTCGTCATCCCCTTTACCACCATGCAACAACAATACAACTACGGCAACCGGGTGGACCTGTTGTGCTATACGGCCAAGGAAGGATACGTCATCAAGGACATACAGGAACGCATAGAACCGGTACTGAAACAAGCGCACCTGATACACCCCGACGACAAGCAGGCGGTTATCCACATCAATGCCGAAGCCATGTTCAGTATGGTAGACAACTTGTTCAAGGGCATCAACATCCTGAGTTGGATGGTAGGCCTCGGCACCTTGTTGGCCGGTGCCATTGGGGTGAGCAACATCATGATGGTTACGGTCAAGGAACGTACCACCGAGATAGGTATCCGACGGGCCATCGGTGCACGTCCCCGCGACATCATGAACCAGATATTGTCCGAAAGCATGGTACTAACCAGCTTGGCCGGTATGTTGGGCATCTGTTTTGCGGTGTTCATCCTTCAGATAATGGAAATGGGTACCGCCCAATCGGATACACCCGGACATTTCCAAATCAGCTTTTGGGGAGCTATCGGGGCTTGCCTCATCTTGATGTTATTGGGCATGTTTGCCGGATTGGCACCCGCCTATCGAGCCATGGCCATCAAACCGATTGAAGCGATTAGAGATGAATAAGAAATAATAAAAACCAAACAAATATGAAGAAGTATGTAAAGATTGCATTGCTCGTATTGGTAGCAATCATTTTCTTGGGAACCTTCGGGTTTCTCTATCAAAAGTCACAACCCGTAGTAAAGCTTTACGAGGTTATGGAAGTAACTACCGGCAATTTGGAGAAAACCACCATTGCCACCGGAAAGATAGAACCACGCGACGAAATCCTGATCAAACCGCAAATCTCGGGCATCATCGAAACGGTGTACAAGGAAGCGGGCGAAAAGGTAAAGAAGGGCGAGGTGATAGCCAAAGTAAAGGTTATCCCCGAATTGGGGACACTGAACTCAGCCGAGAGCCGCGTACGGTTGGCCGAAATCAATGCCCGCCAAAGCGAAACTGATTTCTCGCGCATGAAGAAGCTATACGAAGAGAAGCTGATCAGTGCGGAAGAATACGAAAAGAGCGAAGTGAGCGTAAACCAGGCCCGCGAAGAGTTGCAAACCGCCAAGGACAACCTACAGATTGTCAAGGAAGGAATCACGCAAAACAGCGCCTCGTTCAGTAGTACCCTTATCCGCTCAACCATCGACGGATTGATACTGGATGTACCCGTCAAGGAAGGGAACTCGGTGATTATGAGCAACACCTTCAACGATGGTACCACCATTGCCACCGTGGCCGATATGAACGACTTGATTTTCCGTGGAAACATCGATGAGACCGAAGTGGGACGCCTGCACGAAGGTATGCCCGTAAAGATTACCTTAGGGGCATTACAAGACATGGAATTTGAAGCCGAACTGGAATACATCTCCCCCAAGGGTGTGGAAGAAAACGGAGCCAACCAATTTGAAATCAAAGCGGCCATCAGTGTACCCGATAGTGTAACGGTACGTTCGGGTTATAGTGCCAATGCCGAGATTGTATTGCAACAAGCCAAGGGAGTAGTGAACGTCCCCGAAAGTTGCGTGGAATTTAGTGGCGACACCACCTTTGTATACCTGCTCACTCAAAGCGAGCCTCAACAATTTACCCGCCAACAAGTAACCGTAGGTATGAGCGACGGCATCCAGATAGAAATCAAGAAAGGATTGAAAGCGGGCGAGAAAGTACGTGGAAATGAACTTAACTAAACAACGGAAAGCATGAAAAGAACTATCCTTATCGGTTGTGTGATGGCAAGTGTTTGCGGTATTCAAGCCCAAGAAGCTTGGGACTTGCAGAAATGCATCGAATATGCCATCGAGCACAATCTGAGCATCAAGCAACAAGAAGCTACCCGCCAACAAAGCGAAGTGGAACTGAATACCGCCCAATGGAGCCGGTTACCTAATCTGAACGGCAATGTAGGCCAGTCGTTCAACTTCGGACGTGCCTTGCAAGCCGACAATACCTATGGCAACCGAAATACCGCCAACACCAACTTCTCGTTGGGTACCAATATTCCATTGTTTACAGGACTACAGATACCCAATAACATTGCTTTGGCCAAACTGAACTTGAAGGCAGCTACCGAAGACTTGAAGAAAGCCAAGGAAGACATAAGCATACAAGTGGCTTCGTATTACTTGCAAGTGCTCTTCAACGAAGAGTTGGCCAAGGTGGCGCAAAACCAAGTCAAGTTAAGCAAAGAACAGCTCGACCGTAAAGTGGCGTTCTTCA
>CAZJFI010000122.1:0-4969 GCA_964545265.1 uncultured Phocaeicola sp. | reverse complement strand
GTAAACAAATATACCTTATCCAACGGGTTGCGGGTTGTCCATTGGGAAAATCCGTCGACCGAAATGGTAGCGCTGAATCTCCTCTATAATGTGGGGGCACGCGATGAACACCCCGAACATACCGGCTTTGCACACTTGTTTGAGCACCTGATGTTCGGTGGGTCGATAAACATTCCCGACTACGATACGCATGTGCAACAGGCGGGTGGGGAGAACAATGCGTGGACCAACAATGACATCACCAACTACTACATTACCCTACCCCGACAGAATGTGGAAACGGGGTTCTGGTTGGAAAGTGACCGCATGTTGTCGCTCGACTTCAGTGAACGGAGTCTCGATGTGCAACGCCATGTGGTGATAGAGGAATTCAAGCAAAGGCACCTGAACCAGCCCTATGGGGATGTAGGACACTTGGTGCGCAGCATGACCTATAAGGTACACCCGTACCAATGGCCCACCATAGGCAAGGACACCGCCCATATAGAAAATGCCACGCTGGAAGAGGTAAAGGATTTCTTCTTCCGGTTCTATGCACCCAACAATGCCATATTGGCCGTAACGGGAAACATCAGTTTCAAGGAAACGGTCATGTATACCGAAAAGTGGTTCGGACCCATTCCTAAACGGAATGTACCCACCCGACAGCTCCCCCTGGAGCCCAAACAGACGGAAGAACGACGGATGACTGTAGAACGTAACGTACCCATGGATGCCTTGTACATGACGTTCCACATGTGCAACCGTCTGCATCCCGACTATTATGTGCACGATATGATGAGTGACCTACTGAGCAACGGGAACTCCAGTAGATTCATCCGCCACTTGATACAGGAGAAACAACTTTTCAGCAACATCGATGCCTATATAGCTGGCAGCATAGAAGAAGGTACTTTCCACATCAACGGGCGACCCGCTCCCGGCATTTCTCTCGAAGAAGCCGAAGCAGCCATATGGCAGGAACTGGAAGCCATGAAAACGGAGAAGACCGACCTATATGAACTGGAAAAGGTAAAGAACCATTATGAGAGCGAACAGATCTTCGGCAACATCAATTACCTGAATGTAGCCACCAACCTGGCTTTCTTTGAACTGATAAGCAAGGCCGAAGACATCAATGACGAAGTAGCCAAATACAGAGCGGTAGGCATTGAGGATATTCAACGAGTGGCTTCCGGAACATTTGTTCGTGAGAATTGTTCGGTATTGTATTATAAGAAAAATGATATACCTACAACATTATAAAGCTTTATTCAAACTGGGTATTCCCATCGTTATCGGTCAAATAGGCATGATTGTCTTGGGCTTTGCCGATACACTTATGATAGGGCACTACGGCACCGACGAACTGGCTGCTGCAAGTTTTGTGAACAACATGTTCAACTTGGTGATTATCTTCTCGACCGGTTTCTCGTATGGCCTCACCCCCATCGTAGGAGCACTCTTTGGAAGCAACGACAAGCAAGGTGTAGGACGCACACTAAAGAACAGCTTAGCAGCCAACGGATGTGTGGCTATACTGCTCACCTTATTGATGTTCCTGCTTTACCTCAACCTTCATCGGTTGGGGCAACCCAAGGAACTGCTTCCATTGATACGACCGTACTTTGTAGTATTGCTCCTATCACTGGTGTTTGTCCTATTATTCAACGCCTTCAAACAATTTGCCGACGGCATAACGGATACCCGTACACCCATGTGGTTGCTTTTAGGCGGCAATGTAGTGAACATTATCGGCAACTGGGCCTTGATTTATGGGCACTGGGGACTTCCCGAATGGGGCTTGCTGGGAGCAGGTATCTCTACCCTCTTCTCGCGCATCTTGATGCTGGCCGTTTTTGTCTTGATTTTCTTCAAGGCCAAGCGCTACCATTTATATAAAGAAGGGTTCATCAAAAGCTGTATCAATAGAGCAGACTTTAAAAAGCTGAATGCATTGGGATGGCCGGTAGGCTTGCAAATGGGAATGGAAACGGCAGCGTTCAGTCTGGCTACCATTATGGTAGGGTGGTTGGGTACCATTGAACTGGCTGCCCATCAAGTGATGCTCACCATCAGTCAGTTGGGTTTCATGATGTATTATGGAATGGCAGCTGCCGTAGCGGTACGGGTAAGCAACTTCAAAGGGCAAAATGACGTAAGAAATATCCGTCGCTCGGCCAATGCGGGGTTTCATCTGATTTTATGGATGGCAGTAGTGATTTCCATCCCTCTGTTTCTTCTGAGAAACGATATCGGGAGTTGGTTTACCGAGAATACCGAAGTAAGTATCATGGTTGCGGGATTGGTAATTCCTTTTATCATTTATCAGTTTGGCGATGGCTTGCAATGCAATTTCTCCAACGCCTTACGGGGAATAGCCGATGTAAAGCCGGTGATGCTGATTGCCTTTATAGCCTACTTCATCATTTCCCTACCTGCCGGGTATTTCTTTGGCTTTACCCTTGATTGGGGCTTGCCGGGGGTATGGATGTCTTTCCCCTTCGGACTAACCAGTGCTGGACTGATGTTCTACTTCCGTTTCCGTTCGCAAACAAAAGAATAAAAAAGCTGTGTCGTAACTATAATTCAGACACGGATTACACGGATTAACACGGTTTTTAGTATATGCTTACATAATTTTATCCGTGAGATCCGTGTAATCCGTGCCTATAAAATTAGATCATTTCAAAACCGTTCCATAGATTGCCGGGAGGCACCGGGGCGGTCAAGTCTATCTCCTGCTTCGAAACCGGATGAATGAACTTCACCCTGCGAGCATGAAGGCAAATACTACCGTCGGGATTGGAACGAGGGGAACCATACTTCAAATCTCCCTTGATAGGACATCCCATCTTAGCCAACTGACAGCGTATCTGATGATGACGACCGGTCTTCAAGTCTACTTCCAACAGATGGTAGTTCTGCGAATGGCCAATCGTCTTATACTGAAGAATAGCCTTCTTGGCACCCGGTTTTTCCTTATCGTATGCATACGACTTGTTTTGTTTTTCGTTGCGTACCAACCAATGCACCAATTCACCTTCCAATTCTTCCGGCCGTTCCTTCACAATGGCCCAATAGGTCTTTTTCACCTCGCCATTGCGGAACATATCGTTCAGACGGGCCAAAGCCTTACTGGTCTTGGCAAACACCACCAATCCACTAACCGGACGATCCAGGCGATGAGTGACCCCAATAAAGACATTGCCGGGCTTGTTATACTTCTCCTTCAGATACTGTTGTACCATTTCCGAAAGAGGAGTATCGCCCGTCTTGTCGCCTTGTACAATTTCAGAAGCAGTCTTGTTGACGACAATGATATGATTATCTTCGTAAACGACAGTCATGTGGAATTACATGTTCATACCACCATCTACCTGAATCACCTGACCGGTAACGTATGAAGACATGTCAGATGCCAGGAATGTAGCAATATCAGCCACATCTTCCGGAGTACCACCACGACGCAACGGAATTCTCTTAGCCCATTCAGCCTTCACTTCGTCGCTCAACTGGTTAGTCATTTCTGTAATGATAAAACCCGGAGCGATGGCATTGGCACGGATACCACGAGAGCCCAATTCCTGAGCGATAGACTTAGCCAAACCAATCATACCCGCCTTGGAAGCCGAGTAGTTGCACTGACCGGCATTACCATGAACACCTACCACAGAAGCCATGTTGATGATGCTACCACCACGTTGACGCATCATGATCGGTGTACAAGCGTGGATGAAGTTGAAAGCCGACTTCAGGTTTACGGCGATTACCGCATCCCACTGAGTTTCGCTCATACGCATCATCAAACCATCCTTAGTGATACCAGCATTGTTCACCAAAATATCCACCGAACCGAATTCTTCCTTGATTTGGTTCACTACCTTTTCTGTATCTTCAAAGTTGGCTGCATTCGAAGCATAACCCTTTGCCTTTACGCCAAAAGCAGCGATTTCCTTTTCTGTATTCAAACCGTTTTCGTCAATTACCAAGTCTGTAAAAGCTACGTTTGCGCCTTCGGCTGCAAACTTCAAAGCAATTGCCTTACCAATACCACGAGCAGCACCGGTTACAATTGCAGTCTTACCTGTTAATAATCCCATAATCTTTCTATTATATTTATAAATAATAATTATTCTTCTTCGGCGATAGATTTACGGCCCAAAGCACCGTACACAATCTTGGCCACATATTCCCAACCTTGCTTGTCTTCCAAATCTTCGCCAATCTGTCCACGGATGTAGGGCACTTCAATACCCTTAATGCAATAGTGCAGAATATCCGCCATGATTTCGATATTGTCGATTTCGAATATCCCGATGTTTTTCCCTTCTTCCAGAATTTGCAGGAAGAGGCTGATTTCACGTTCATCAAAATTCTTACGGACACGCTCTACCCGCCATATATCGCGGAAAAAACCGGCACGCATCGTACCGTTACGAAGCACTACCATCTTAACAGAGTCCAAATGAGTTTCTATCATCTTCAGGATCTTTACATCGGGAGCGATTTCTTCTGCCGCCACCTTTTCCAAAGCATCCGACAACATCTCCAATTCAGACTCTACCACCGCCATGTATACTTCTTCCTTACTCTTAAAATAGGTATAAAGCGTGCGTCGTCCTTTCTTGGATGCCGTTGCGATGTCGTTCATCGTAGTTTCGTCCACACCATTCTTTGCAAAAAGCTGGCGTGCAACATCCACCAATTTAGCTCTTGTTTTAGATACTGCCATAGATTCTTAATTGCACATTACATATATATGTGTGCAAAAATACGTTTTTTCTTCTTATCACCCAAACAATCGGATAAAATATTCTCTATTAGAAGATTTAACAATGGTTAAGTGCACTATTTATCAACACATTACAGCACACCTTTCTCTTAGCAACGAAAAAATACTCAGAAAATATTTGGTATTTCAATAAAAAGCCGTAACTTTGCACTCGCAATAAGGAAATAACATCGCGGAGTGGAGCAGTTGGTAGCT
>CAZJFI010000121.1:0-4981 GCA_964545265.1 uncultured Phocaeicola sp. | reverse complement strand
TTGATTTCAGCTTTCATGTTCTCATAAGTGCGTACCAACTTTTCGCGTTCACGATACAGGTTGTTTTCTTTTCCGCTGAGGCTGGTCTTAAAGTTGTTCAACTTCTTTTCGGATGCTGAAAGATTCAATTTGTCGAAAAGTTCATCAACTACCGAACGATATTGCTTGTAGATCTTATCCTTGTCCTTGAAAGGTACATGACCGATGGCGTTCCATTCCTTCATCAAATTACGGATGGATGTTTCATTAGCTGGAACTTCCTCCTTGTTTATTTCTTCCAATTGAGCGATGATGGCCTTTTTCTTTTCCAGATTTTCATGTTCAACGCTTTTTTGTGAAGAAGTGGCTTTGGCTTTCTGATCAAAAAAATAGTCGCATGCAGATACGAAACGTTTCCAAATGGGTTCAGAATACTTCTTGGATACAGGACCAATTTTCTTCCAATCTTTTTGTAGCTTGGATAAAATTTCAGAAGTAGCTTTCCAGTCTGTACTGTCTTTAAGTGCCTCAGCTTGTTCGCAAAGTGCACGTTTCTTTTCCAAGTTTTCGTTCATTCCGCTTTTCAGCGTCTTGAAATATTCCGTCTTTCTCTTGAAGAATTCGTCGCAAGCAGCACGGAATCTTTCAAAAATCTTAGTGTTTAATTTCTGAGGAGCGTAACCGATGGTTTTCCATTTGGCTTGCAAGGCCAGGATTTCTTCGGTCTTGTCATGCCAATGTTGGAAGGTAGTCATCTTGTCGTATTCCATGGCTTCTACGATTTCGCAGATAACCGTCTTTTCGTCCAGATTACGTTGTTCCTTTTCCTTGATTTCTTCGAAATGTTGCTGGTGACGACGATTGACTATCGATGAAGCTGCTTTGAAACGGTTCCATACTTCTTCGCGCTGTTCCTTAGCTACAGGACCAGTTTCGCGATATTCCTGATGTAGCTTCTGGAGCTGGTGGAAAGCGGAGATAACATCCTCTTCATCGGCTAACTTTTCAGCAGCTTCGCAAAGGTGAAGTTTCAATTCCAAGTTTTTCTTGAAATCGTATTCACGGAATTCGTTGTTCAATTTGATGAGGTCATAGAACTTTTCACTGTAAAGTTGATAGCTTTTCCAAAGTTCGTTGATGTTGGCAGCAGGAATGTTCTTTATTTCCTTCCAATCGGCTTGTAATTGCTTGAACTCATTGTAAGCCTTATTGGCCTCATCCGGATTTTCAGCCAATTCTTTCATACGTTCGATGATGGCTTGCTTTTTCTCCAGATTCTCTTGTTTTTCTTGTTCTTCTTCGGCTTTTAAAGCACTTCTTTTTTCTTTGATGGCACTCATGATTTCCTTGAACCGTTCTTCATACGGATCCTTTTCAGGAACAAATTCTTCCAGATTACCACCATTCTCTTCAAATTCTTTTTTGGCGGCTTCCACTTCGGCGATACGTAACTTGTAGAAAGTTTGTTTCAGAGCTTCAAGTTCTGTTCTTTCTATTGGTTCTTCTTGTAGGTTCATCTCAGCGAGGCGTACTATGACAGCTTCTCTGTTGAGGATTTTAGTTTCTAATGAGTCCATCGTACTGTTTTTTAAAGTCAACTATCTTTTGTTGTCATTGCAACAAGTTACAAATTAAGAGAAAAAAAATAGTATTTCATACTTTTTCCCTTAATTTTTTTGTATTTCCTTCCTATTTATGCTAATAATGCTGTAATTCCCATGTAAAACACCATGGCCAATATATCGTTGGTAGTCGTAATAAAAGGTCCTGTAGCAATGGCTGGGTCTATTTTTATTTTGTTCAGCGTAAGCGGTACAAGGGTTCCGAAAATGGAAGCGAACATGATTACAGCAAACAAGCTGAGCGATACAGAGTAAGTAACTGTAGCAGTAGCGCCGAAGCATATAAAATTATAGATATATACCAACATGGAAATGATGGTGGCATTGATAAGGGCGACCACAGATTCCTTGAGGATTTGTTTCCAAGTGTTGCTGGCATCGAGTGAACTGTTTGCCAAGCCTTGTACTACAATCGCCGAGGATTGTGTACCCACGTTACCACCAGTACCACCGATGAGCGGGATGAAAAGCGCCATTTCAGGATGGGCGGCAAATGTGCTGTCAAAATTACCTAAGATCATGGAACTTCCTATTCCTCCGGCCATACCGATAAGCAACCATGGCAAACGCGCTGAAGTTTGGCGGAGTACGTTGTCGTCGGTTTCTACGTCCTGAGAAAGACCCGAAGCCAATTGGTAGTCGCGTTCGGCTTGTTCACGTACTTCATCCATAACATCGTCTACGGTAATGCGTCCCACCAGACGTCCGATGCTGTCAACTACAGGAACCGCTACCAAGTCGTACTTTTCGATGGTCTGTACCACTTCGTCAATCGGGGTATCTACGTGTACGGAGATAGGCTCTTTGCGCATCACATGCTTCACTTTAGAAACCGAAGGACTTGTAATCATTCGCTTCAGTGGGAATACACCGCGTAGCCGTTCTTCATCGTCAACTACATAGACGTAGTATATCTCGTCCATTTCTTCAGCTTGTTGACGCATTTCGCGAAGACATTCGGGCATACTCCAGTTCTCTTTTACAATAACCATTTCTGTACCCATCAAACCACCGGCGGTATCTTCATCGTATTTCAACAAATCAACAATGTCGCCAGCCTGTTCGATGTCTTCGATGTGCGAAAGGATCTCTTCCTGTTTTTCTTCGTCCATTTCGCGGATAATGTCTACGGCATCGTCCGTATCCATGTAGTCCACGAATTTCTTGGCAATGGTTTCGGAAGGGAGGGTGTCGAGGATGTCCTTACGTGCGTCCTCGTCCATTTCTACGAGTACGTCGGCAGCATCTTCATTGTCCAATATTTGATAGATGAATCCTGCTTCATCCACATCGAGCTCGTCGCATAGTTCGGCGATGTCGGCAGGGTGAAGGTTGGAGAGCAGTTCTTTAATTCTTTCAGATTCTTGCTGCTCAATTAATTCCCGGAGCATATCCAGGTCCAGATCCATGTCTTCTCTATTCATCATCCTTGTTTATTATTAAGGTTAAACGGTCCTTTATTCTTTATTCTCTAATGCAGCCTGTACCCGGTTGGTCAATTCTACAAATTCCTGAACGGAAAGTTGTTCGGGACGTTTGTTGAATATCGGATCAGCACTTAGCGGATGGCTCTTGTCCAAAATGCTGGCAATGGAGTTCCGCAAGGTTTTTCTTCGTTGGTTGAAAGTGGTCTTTACAATTTGCTTGAACAGTTTTTCGTCACATCCCAACTCTGTCGTTTCATTGCGGGTCATTCGGATGACTGCACTTTTTACCTTAGGCGGAGGATTGAAAACATGTTCATGTACTGTAAATAAATACTCCACTCGATACCAGGCTTGTATCAATACGCTCAGAATGCCGTATGTTTTGCTTCCCGGAGCGGCGGCTATACGTTCGGCTACTTCTTTTTGTATCATTCCCGTACAACAGGGAATCAGATTCTTGTAGTCCAGCATTTTGAAAAATATTTGGCTGGATATGTTGTAGGGATAGTTGCCCGTCAGTACAAACGGTTGTCCGTCGAAAAGGTTCTCTAATTTCAACTTCAGGAAGTCATCTTCAATGATGTTTCCTTCCAAAGCATTGAAATTCTCTTTCAGATAGGCTACCGACTCAAAGTCGAGTTCCACCACTTTCACTTCGCGCTGCTTTTTCATCAGGAATTGGGTGAGTACTCCCATGCCCGGTCCTACTTCAAGTATCGGGAGACTTGGACAAGCATCTACGGTATCGGCAATGTCTTGTGCAATTCCCAAATCTTTCAAGAAATGCTGTCCCAAGAACTTTTTTGGCTTTACTAATCCCATTTTAAGTTTTTTCTACGTTGTTTGAATCGGTTTATTATTATCTTTGCAGCCTGAGGTTGCAATATGCAAAGGTAAACAATTAATTTAAAAATTGCAGATTTTGGAAAAGACAGATACAAAAAAGGTGCTAAAAAAATCATTGCAGATTGTTTTTCCCCTTCTTTTGGGGGCTGGAATCTTGTATTGGACTTATCGTGATTTCAATTTTCAGCGAGTATGGCAAGTGCTCGATGGAGGGATGAATTACGGTTGGATGCTTTTTTCTTTGGTGTTTGGAGTGACAGCTCAGGTTTGCCGTGGTTTGCGGTGGAAGCTTACTTTGGAACCTCTTGGCGAACGTCCTAAAACAGCCAATTGTATATATTCCATTTTTATTTCGTATGCAGCCAATTTGGTTGTGCCACGGGTGGGGGAAGTGTCGAGATGTGGAGTCTTGTCCAAATATGATGGCGTATCGTTTGCCAAGTCATTGGGTACGGTAGTAACAGAACGTTTGGTCGATATGCTTTGTGTGGCATTGATTACGGGTAGTACTTTGTTGCTCCAGGCTCCGGTCTTTGCTACTTTTTTTGAGGAGACAGGTACGGATGTGAGCCGTTATACCCAATTGTTTACTTCGACCAATTTCTACCTTATTATAATATGTATAATTGCATTGGGATTGTTGGCTTTCTTCTTGATACGCAATGTGACGATGTTTGCCCGTCTGCGGGGCATTCTTCATAATGTATGGGAAGGTATCCTCTCGTTGAAAAAGGTCAAGAACCTGCCACTTTTCCTTCTTTATACGGTAGGAATTTGGGTTAGCTTCTTCTTGGAATTCTATGTAGCTTTTTTCAGTTTTGAATTTTCTTCTGATTTGGGTGTGGTGGCTGCATTGGTGATGTTTGCTGTAGGAAGCATTGCAGTCATAGTCCCTACTCCCAATGGGGCAGGCCCTTGGCATTTTGCAGTGATAACCATGATGGTACTTTATGGAGTGGGAAAAGAAGATGCAGGTATTTTTGCACTCTTAGTGCATGGAATCCAAACTTTTTTAATAATTTTGTTGGGAATATATGGATTGGCGGCTTTGCCGTTTAGTAATAAAAGAAAGAATTGATGTATATATTAAAACCGAGTTGTCATTCT
>CAZJFI010000120.1:0-5009 GCA_964545265.1 uncultured Phocaeicola sp. | reverse complement strand
GTGAATCCACTGGTGTTTGAGACCAGCGCGTCTACCGATTCCGCCATCTGGGCAATTTGAAACAAGTCGTTATCTCGTTTGCGGATGCAAAGGTACGACTTTTTTATTACCCACCAAATTTTTTGGCATATTTTCTTCTAAAAAAGTATTTATATCATGAATTATTCTAAAAGGAACAATGGAAATATAAAAAATAGCTCTATATTAGCAGAAACTTTAATTGCTATCAGAAACTATGATGAATCCAAATAATTATTGCGTTATTATGGGCGGCGGAATAGGAAGCCGATTCTGGCCATATAGTCGCAAAAACATGCCTAAACAATTCCTTGACTTCTTCGGAACCGGGCAATCGCTCATCCAACAAACATACGAGCGATATTGCAAAGTGGTCCCTCAAGAAAATATCTTTATCATCACCAATATACAGTATAAAGAGCTGATTATGCAACACTTGCCCGAATTGAAGGAAGACCGTATCCTTTTGGAACCCACCCGCCGGAATACAGCTCCCTGCATTGCCTGGGCATCCATGCACATACAGAAACTGAATCCGAAAGCAAACGTCATTGTGGCACCGGCCGACCATCTGATTCTGAAAGAAGACGAATTTGTACAAGCACTCACCAAAGGATTGGATTTTGTAGCCTCCTCTCCCAACCTGCTGACTTTAGGCATCAAGCCCAACCGTCCCGAAACAGGATACGGATATATTCAAATTGACGAAGAAAAAGAAGGCGAATTCCACAAAGTGAAGAGTTTCATCGAAAAGCCCGAACTAGAGTTTGCCAAGGTTTTCATTGAAAGCGGTGAATTCTATTGGAATTCGGGTATTTTCCTTTGGAACGTACAAACCATATTGGACGCATTCAACAAAATCATGCCCGAAATCCCCAATCGGGTATCGCAAGGGGAAGAAGGGTTCGCTTCATGCCCCAATATTTCCATCGACTATGGCATCATGGAAAAGGCCGATAATGTATGCGTACAGCTCTGTAATTTTGGATGGGCCGATTTAGGTACCTGGGAGTCCCTTCACGAAGCTTCGCCCAAGGATATGCACCAAAACGTAACCATCAACGGTCATACCCTTTTATACGATTGCAAGGACAACATGATAGCGGTTCCCAAAAACAAGTTGGTGGTGCTTCATGACCTGGAAGGTTATTTAGTGGCCGACACCGAGAATGTTCTACTTATCTGCAAGAAGAATGACGAGAATGCCATCCGCAAATACGTAAACGATGTACAAGTAAAATTAGGAGACAAATTCATATAATGAAATGAGAGTGTGTCATATTATAATTTAGGCACGGATTACACGGATTCACGGATAAAGTTGATGTAAACATACACTAAAAACCGTGTTAATCCGTGTAATCCGTGCCTAATATATATATTTAAGGAAGAAGATTACTTTTGGGTGTCATTCCAAGCCTCAGCAATGGCATTAGCGACAGCCACAAACTCTTCGGACGACAATTGCAACTTAGGATTGGAGAAAAGCATATCCGATTCTTTCTGAATAGGAATCAGATGAATATGGGCATGAGGCACTTCAAGTCCGATAACCGCTTCGCCCACCTTCTTACATGGGAACGCTTTCTGAATAGCCAATGCTACCCCTTTGGCAAAGACGTGCATCGCTGCTATTTCTTCATCTTCCAAATCAAAGATATAGTCCACCTCACGTTTAGGAACCACCAACGTATGTCCTTTTACCAAAGGATTGATATCCAAAAACGCATAAAACTGATCATTCTCGGCCACCTTGTAGCTGGGAATTTCACCTGCAATGATTCTACTAAAAATTGTTGCCATATTGATATGAATAAAAGAAGGCAGACCCGCATAATGCGGACCTGCCTTACCATTAAAACGAAATGTTCAAAATTTCCAAACTGATTTTACCTTGTGGAATAGTAATCTCGGCTACATCGCCTACCTTCTTGCCCAACAAACCTTGTGCAATCGGTGTATTTACCGAAATCTTACCTTCTTTCAGATTAGCTTCACTTTCTGCTACCAGTGTATAAGCCATCTTCATACCGGTCTTTACATTCTTCAATTCCACCTTAGTCAAAATCTGTACCACATCAGCCTTTAACTTGGAAGTATCGATAATCTTTGCATCACCGATAGTAGCCTTCAACTGACTGATTTTCATTTCCAACAGACCTTGTGCTTCTTTAGCGGCATCGTATTCCGCATTTTCCGACAAGTCGCCCTTATCACGAGCTTCGGCAATCGCTGCCACCACTTTCGGACGTTCAACGGCTTCCAAGTGCTTTAGTTCTTCAACCAATTTCTTGTAACCTTCTTCTGACATATAAGCCATAATTTTCCTCCTTTATTTAGATGATTAATTTTCATATATAAACAAAAAGAATTCCGACACTGAATGTCGGAACCCTCTCTGTGTATCTGTTCGGCAAAGATAGAGTTTTATTTGTTACCTTCCAAATTTTAACGGATGTTGCGTAACATATTTAAATACATTCCGCTCTTTATTAGCGTTTTACAACAAACTCTTAATCTTTGCGTCCAATTCCTTGATATCTTCTACGCGAGAATTCAATACATTATCGCGACCTACCAAGTATGCCGAAGGCAAATCAGTAACATTATAAAGCGATACATATTGAGAATAAGCGCCATTGGCATCACGCACACACACCCAAGGCAAATTATCGGCAGAAGTCTTCCAGAAATGTTCATCGGCATCCAACGAAATCTGATAGATTTCCAATCCTTGAGAATGATACTTGTTATACAGCTCACGCAAAGCCAGAT
This sequence comes from uncultured Phocaeicola sp., assembly GCA_964545265.1. Classification (GTDB taxonomy): domain Bacteria; phylum Bacteroidota; class Bacteroidia; order Bacteroidales; family Bacteroidaceae; genus Phocaeicola. The sequence continues at coordinate 2,216 of CAZJFI010000120.1, read as the reverse complement.
TGTGGGCAGCAGACAACGTATGGTTGTAAACAGTAAAGTCTATCAATATCACTTTGCCCTTCAACTCGGTCAGCGTACGTACATTTCCCTTCAAGTCCTTCAACTGAATATCAATAATATCGGCTTCCTTTACAATGTTCGGATCAATTTCCACAGTTTCCTGACGAGGAGCACGTGTATTCTTCATTCCCTTAATCACCATGTTATAAAGATTACGGGAACGATCGGCATGTGGATATGCATTGTTCATGCTGGTAGCTACAGCGGCAAAACATTTCACATCTTCCTTGCTGGCCAACGGATCGAAAATCATATAACCATTCATGGTTTGGAACAAGGCAAAATAAGCATAAGTGGTATTGGGAGCTGCAAAAATATATTCGCGCTTCACTTTATTCTTATAGCTGTCCACCAAAGACATCAATCTGTCTTGAGCAATACCGGCTGGGATATCACGATTTTGCGCCAACTGATTCACTTCTTTCTGTAAATCGGCCTGTAACAACACCAATTCCTTTATCTTCAAGTTGTTTTCCGAGCCTTCAATGGTATAATCGGTATCAAACTTGTCGGCATGGGTACGAATAGTGATTGTCTCTGTAGAATCTACGGCAAAATTCACCACCTTTCCTTCCATACGCAGACGATAGAATTCTGGAGATTCCGGACGGTTTACCGCAAAACTGAAACTTCCGTCCTTACCCAACTCTGCTGAATCGAGCACGCTTACACCCGTAACACCCGACAAATCCAGATACAACATCTTGTCTTGGGCACCGTTCACTTCACCCTGCACTTTAAACTTGGGCGTATTGTCGCAAGCGACCAATCCTACCATCAAAAGTGCAAGCAGAAAATAAATATTCTTTTTCATTGCTAATTTTAAATAAGTGCGTTTTCAAATAAATTCAGCTGCAAAGATACGTCTTTTCGTCATTTCACAAAGCATTTATTCACGTTCTTCAACGTAAAAATGAAAAAAAACGGTAAATCCTTTAACTTTTTACCTCATTTACACCTTATTAGAAGAATTATTACCTATCTTTGCACGAATTTTAGACAATATTTTTATAACAGATACATTTTATGATTAATCCAATTGTTAAGACGATCGAGCTCCCTGATGGAAGAACCATCACGCTCGAAACGGGAAAGCTGGCAAAACAGGCAGACGGTTCTGTGATGCTTCGCATGGGTAACACCATGTTGCTTGCTACTGTTTGTGCAGCAAAAGATGCAGTTCCCGGTACAGATTTCATGCCGCTTCAGGTAGAGTACAAAGAAAAATATTCAGCATTCGGACGTTTCCCGGGTGGCTTTACCAAGAGAGAAGGCAAGGCTTCAGATTACGAAATCCTTACCTGCCGTTTGGTAGACCGCGCTTTGCGTCCGTTATTCCCAGATAACTTCCACGCAGAAGTTTATGTAAACATCATCCTTTTCTCGGCCGATGGCATAGATATGCCGGATGCATTGGCTGGTTTGGCTGCTTCGGCTGCTCTCGCTGTTTCTGATATTCCGTTCAACGGCCCTATCTCGGAAGTACGTGTAGCACGCATCGATGGAGAATTTGTCATCAACCCAACTTTTGCCCAACTTGAAAAGGCTGATATGGACTTGATGGTAGCTGCCACTTACGAAAACATCATGATGGTAGAAGGTGAAATGGACGAAGTGAGCGAACAAGATTTGCTCGAAGCGTTGAAAACTGCTCACGAAGCCATCAAGGTACATTGCAAGGCTCAAATGGAATTGATGGAAGAAGTGGGTTCTACTGTAAAACGTGAATATTGCCACGAAGAAAACGACGAAGAACTCCGCAAGGCTGTTCACGATGCTTGCTACGAAAAGGCATACGCCATCGCAGCATCGGGCAACCGCAACAAGCACGAACGTGGCGAAGCATTCGAAGCTGTTCGTGAAGAATTCAAGGCTCAGTTCACGGAAGAAGAATTGGAAGAAAAAGAAGCGCTCATCAACAAATACTACCACGATGTAGAAAAAGAAGCTATGCGTCGTTGCATCTTGGACGAAGGCAAGCGTCTTGACGGTCGTCAGACTACAGAAATCCGTCCTATCTGGTGTGAAGTAGATCCATTGCCAGGTCCTCACGGTTCTTCTATCTTTACCCGTGGTGAAACTCAGTCTTTGAGTACGGTTACATTGGGTACCAAGTTGGATGAAAAGTTGGTAGACGATGTACTCGACCGTCACAA
>CAZJFI010000119.1:0-5015 GCA_964545265.1 uncultured Phocaeicola sp. | reverse complement strand
CGGCGGCCCACCGAAACAATTCCAGACGAAGCATCCATACTGAAAGCACGAAGCTCACAGGCCGCAGTGGTATGAGCCAACCCGGTAAGTTCCATGTATTGCCTTACTTTCAGCACCTTGTATTCCTCCAAATAATCGAGCGCCATCCGCAGCCGTTCTTCTTTGCTATAAGGCGAGCGGTGTACACGGGCAACACCGGCCCGCTCCAACTTACAATGACGGCTTGCGTTCCATACCAACTTCTTGTCCGGTTGGAAATTCACTCCATCCAGACAAAGGCTGCGGGCATTCCGTTTGCTTCCACTCCCGTCTATCGTGTCCATCTCTTTATCCTTTTCAAGCCCAACGGTAGCCTTGAATGTACCCCATTCATCCAGCGTCACCGAATAGCCTTGTCCTATCAGTTCCGCCAGCGTTTCCGAAGCACTGATCAAGACACGAAAAACGTCCCCACGACCGATGCCCGAATGATGGGAACACACTTTGCGGATGAATTCCTGAAAGTCCACATTCCGTTCCACCTTCAGCCTGTAAAAAGCCTTCTGTTCACCCGTCTTCAACATGTCGGGCACTTCCTGTTTGATATATTTTGCCATAAACTATCAGATTCAGACTATTAAATGTTATTTTTTCTCTACATCTCTACATTCTCTACAGAGAAGCTGATAATCAATGTATTATCTCATGTAGAAAACCTATAAAATCCATGTAGAGAACTTATTTTCTCTACATAAATCCTCATTTGGGGCGCTTTTTCAAGTAATATAAGCTCCCTCTATCCGTCCTTTTATTGGGCACATTCCACTTTTTGAGCAGTCTACCCAAATGAGTCAGCCTTCCCATCGGCAGTCTCTCATGGGTTTCCTCCTGCAGACACTTGAAAATATCCATCGTTATCAGCCATTCGCCATCTCCGTCTTCCGGTGAAGCGACACTGAAACGGCTCAACAACAAATGCTCCAAAGGAGAGACTTGCCGGAACTCCTCATTGCTTTCCTTCAGCAACGCTTCGTCGGCATCGTCCAGCCAATAGCGTTCGCCATGCATCACGGCATGAAAGGCCTGGGCATAGAGCTGGGTGTAGTTCACGGTGATGTTTGTTTCGATGGGAGCCGTTACCTCCACACAAATGAAGCGGCGGTTACCCGAAAGGTCGGACAACAAGTCCTTGTGATTGCTCGTGGCAATGAACGAGGCATAGCGGCGGACTTCCTGAATACTGGAACTGTACGGTTTACGCAAGCTCGCCGACGGTTTCTGCAACAGATGCTTGAGGAATGCCTGCTGATTGACGCTGATTTGGTCGAACTCATCCAGATTTACCAGGAAGAATCGTCCCAAATATCGTTCGGCATCGCGCTTGCTGCTGAAATCCAGGCTGTCGGTGTAGCCGAAACGGAGTTCGGGAGGCAACAGGATACGGCAGAAGGTGGACTTGCGATATCCCTGAGGGCCAATCAGTATCGGCGTCGTGGCATTACCGTGCTGCTTGTCGCGTCCCAACCAATGTGCCACCATACTCAGGAACCAGCGATAGAAGAGGTCGCGCCAATGGGGATGACTGCACTCCACCCGGTCGGCCAGTTCACGGATGCGGTCACGCCCATCCCATTTGTCAAGTTCAAAAAGATATTCCTCCACGGGATTGTACAGGGGCACGGATTCGGAATGCAGGAAGCGGTCAATGTCCCTGTCCCATGCCTGGATGCCTTCCTTCAGTGCACTGATGGCCATACTGTTCCTTGCACGCTTATCCAAGCTCCTGAAACAGAACCGAATACTATACCGTTCGCGGTATTCCACATCGTCGGTCATCTGATTGTAGCGGATTTCATACCTGCGTTTCAGAAATTCTTCCAGACGCAGGGCCGTATCCTGCTCGCGTGTCATGGAAGGATGCTTCCCGAATCCCTTCATCGCCCGATAGACATTGTGGAAAGTGGCACGGAGGCCCGGCTCATCCTTGAAGGAATAAAAATGTCGCAAGGTGCGGCTCACGGCCTCCTCTTCAGGGATACCCGACTTGTAGCATTCCGTAGCAAGCGGAGACAGCAACAGGAAAAGGTCATCTCCCCTCTTCCATTCCCCCACCGTATCAAAAGCCCGCCCCAAGGCCGACTGGAACATCACCGTCAGTGTATGATAGGAGTCATAGGTCCGCTCCATGCGGGACAGCGGATTCTCTTCCGCCAACTTCCGTTCACGAAAGGAAGTGCCGTCTGCCAAGCCGGCAGGCTGTGCCATGCAAAAGGCCGGAGCCTCGGGGTTGTAATACGGATGCTCGTCCACCGTCATGCGGAAGCTCTGCCTCAACGCCGGTTCCTTCAAAGTAACGGGGAAGACCACGAGCGGCTGGTAGCACTGCACAGCCAACCGATAAGCCTGGGCATGAAAGAGCGAAGCCAGTTCTTCGGTATCGGGCAAAGCGCCGTCGGGTAGGGAGAAGCGCACCCATATCTTTACACTTCTGCCGCTGGAGCCTACCATCGCCGCAAACGTCTGCGGAAGAAGGGCCGCTTGTGACTTGACCCATTCCGCCTCTTCCTGCCCCGAAAGGCAGTCCACCTCCACCAGCACGATGCCATTGTAGCGTTTGAACTTCCACCCTCCGTCCGCCGTCCTGCGATATTCCGCCACGGGATAGATGCGGGGGATCCTATCAAGGTAAATGAAACGGGTGTCCGACCCTTGCAGGGAAGGGAGACGGCTCCGCAACAGCGAGATGTACTTCCCCTTGTTTTCCTTCTTTACCCTTTCCAAAAACGTTTCCATGGTGCAGACACTACATACATCTGCCTCCTTTTCTTTTCTGATTACTCCTATCTTCATCTGATTCTATGCATTAAGTGAAATGAAAAAAATAACCTGCATCAGTTGTGTCATTCTGAACGCAGTGAAGAATCTGAATACATCCACTAGTGCCTTTCAGATCCTTCACTGCGTTCAGGATGACACAACTAAACTGATGCAACTTATTATTTACACGATACTAAACTCTTACAAAAATACAAAATATAAAGAAAAAACAAGTGTATTCGGTTTGTTTTTACATAGATAGCAGAAGAAAAACAATTTTCTCTACATGAAGAAAGATTTTAATCCCTTTCAAATATTATATTTAATGTACATCATCTATATATACATTATATTTCATTTATATATTCATAATGCTTTGAATATATAGACAAAGCATTATGAATATCCTATACATATTGATTATCAATAGTTTATATATTCATCCACAAACTTATAGACACAAGAACAACGGAAAAGGATGTAGGGAAAAGTTCTCTACATTTTCTCTACATCTATATTTTGATTCATTATTAGCTTATTATCAATGAATTATATTAATCCATGTAGAGATGTAGAGAGGATGTAGATAAAAACTTTCTATTTATTATGAACGTCTCCAGAATTACGAAATACGCTATTTTTTACCGGATGTACCAATTTGTTCAGTGGGAAATGTTCAAGTATATTTTCAAAGGAAGGCTTGTGTATTTCTAAAAAGAATCAACATATTTTCAGCTGTAATTTTGGTTTACATTAGATACTTACCTAAATTTGAAGGCTTTTAAGAACAGTATGAAAATAGTATTAGCCATAGACTCCTTCAAAGGTTGCCTTACTTCGGAAGAAGTGGAGCAAGCGGTAGCCCAATGCCTGTCAGCTAAGTTCGCCAACAGCCTTATCGATTCCATCCCCATAGCCGATGGTGGAGAAGGAACACTATCCACACTCATGCAACACACTCAAGCCACCTACCAAACCGTAGAAGTACACAATCCTTGCATGAAAAAGATTCATGCTTCTTACGGGATATCGAGCGATGGAAGAAAAGCATTTATTGAAATGGCCAATGCAAGTGGCCTACCATTGATATCCGAAGGCGAAAAGAATCCGATGAAAACAACTACTTTTGGGACAGGAGAACTCATAGCCAATGCTTTGGACAAGGGGTGCACCGAATTCATCATAGGAATAGGCGGAAGCGCAACCAACGATGCGGGCACAGGCATGCTCCAAGCATTAGGTTACCGTTTCATGGACAAAGAAGGAAAGGCATTGGGGGTTGGAGGAGAAATTCTTTCAATGATAAGCTTCATAGACGAATCAGCGAAGCATCCTTTGTTAAAAAACGCCCATTTCATCGTAGCTTGTGATGTGAGCAACCCCTTTTATGGACCTCAAGGTGCCGCACATATCTTTGCTCCTCAAAAGGGGGCTAATGGAACGATGGTCGACGAATTAGACAACGGATTACAACAATTTGCCCAAGCTATACTTCGTCATACCGGAAAAGACATATCTTCCATACCCGGGAGCGGTGCAGCCGGAGGAATGGGAGGCGGAATGCTTGCGTTCTTACCTGCGGTTTTAAAATCGGGAAGCGAAATTATATTGGAACTATGCAACTTCAACGAAAGAATAGAAGGAGCCAATTTAATTATTACCGGAGAAGGGAAGATGGACAAACAAACATTGATGGGAAAAATCCCTTACCATATCCTGCAAGCGGGACTAAAAAAAGGAATACCGGTAATAGCGCTTACCGGTAAAGCGGAAGATAAAGAAGAGCTGATCAATGCCGGATTCAAAGGCATCTATACCATTACTCCGGATTCCATGCCTCTTGCCGAAGCCATGAAACCCGAAGTAGCACAAAAGAATATCCAGCGTTTATTGGGATCGTCAACTCCTGCTGACCTGGAATCCCTTATTAGATAAAGTCATATCCACAAAACGAGCACAAGCATTAGGGATATGTTGCGTCAATTCATTCTTGATACGAGCCGCCGCCTCGGGATCTTTTGCCACCATATATAGGTAACCTCCTCCACCGGCGCCCGGCAATTTATATCCTAAACAATAATCGTGCACCTTTCGAATAATGGCTTCAACGGCCGGGGGATTGGTTCCAGCATCAAGACGCTTGTTCTGTTCCCAACTCTTTCCCACCAAACGTCCCATTTCATCGAAATTTCCTCGCTGTATAGCCTCGTACAAATCGA
>CAZJFI010000118.1:0-5025 GCA_964545265.1 uncultured Phocaeicola sp. | reverse complement strand
ACCAAGATTTCGGTTGGAGCCGAATACTTGCCTAACCCTATCGGACGTAATTATTTGAGTCGTGTCCGTTATCGTGTAGGGGCATATTATTCAAGTCCATACGCCAAGATTGACGGTAAGGATGGTAACCGCGAATATGGAGTAAGCTTCGGTTTCGGATTTCCGCTTACCTCTTACCAAAGCCGCTCTATCTTGAACATATCAGGCCAATATGTAAAGGTAAGTCCTAAAGTAAAGGGATTGTTGGAAGAAAACTATTTAAGAATCAACATAAGTCTGACATTCAACGAACGTTGGTTCATGAAGTGGAAAGTAGATTAATAATAATAACTATATAAATTTATATACGATGAAAATGAAGATGACAACAGTGCTGTTCGCTTTCGCTTTAAGCTCAACAGCAGTTTTCGCTCAAAAAGGAGTAGAAGACGGATCAAGATTCGGTCATGGTCAAGACAGTTTGAACTGCTTGCAGAACATCAGTATTTATACTGAGTACGTTAAGACAAACAACTTCAAGGATGCCTACAATCCATGGAAGGCTGTATTTACAGAAGCTCCATTAGCTCAGATGACAACTTATATTAATGGAGCCAAGATTCTTCGTGCCCTGATTGCTTCTGAAAAGGATGGTGCCAAGCAAAAGCAATACTTTGATGAATTGCTGAAAGTTCACGATCAACGTCTCCAATACTTGGACGGTTTGAACAACTTGGTAAAGAACAAGGTGACTAAAGGCGATATCATCTCGGCTAAGGCACATGACTTCTACAGCTTCATGGCTTTGAATCCGGACATCAACGCTGCTTATGCTCTCTTTAAGGAAGCAGTTGATTTGGAAAAGCAGAACTTGCCTTATTATGTAATGCAAGAATTTGCAGATGTATCCGGACAGAAAGTTAAGAGCGATGCTAACCACAAAGAACAGTTCATTCAGGACTACATCACTATTGCCGGTTATGCAAGCGAAGCCCTCAAGGCAGCTACTAAGCCAAAAGCTCAGGAACAATACAAGATGGCTAAGGACAACATTGATGCTCACTTCATCAACAGTGGTGTAGCTACTTGTGACAACTTGCAAGAAATCTATGCTCCGAAAGTAGAACAGAACAAGACTAACCTTGACTACTTGAAGTCTGTCATTACAGTGATGCAGAAGTTGGGTTGCAAGGAATCTGAAGCTTACTTTGCAGCATCCGAATATGCACACGCTATCGAACCTACAGCTGCTACAGCTTTTGGTTGTGGTGCCATGTATTATAAGAAAGGTGATGTCGCCAAGAGTATAGAATACTTCGACAACGCTATCGAATTGGAACAAGATCCTATCCAAAAGGCAGAATATTGCTACACAGCTGCTCAAGTATTGTTCTCTGCCAAGCAGTTGAGCAAGGCTAAGCAATACGCTCGCAAGTCTATTGAAAACAACGGCGAAAAGGGTGACCCATATATTTTGATTGCCCAAATGTATGCTACAAGCCCTAATTGGAGCGACGAACCTGCATTGAACAAGTGTACTTACTTTGCCGTTATCGACAAGTTGCAAAAAGCTAAGAGTGTAGACCCAAGCGTTACTGAAAAGGCCAACGAACTTATCAGCACTTATTCACGTTATACTCCGAAGGACGAAGACTTGTTCTTCATCGGTATCAAGAAGGGTGATGCTGTAACTATCGGTGGTTGGATTGGTGAAACCACTACAGTAAGATAATTATGTCTGCCCATAGAAGAACAAAGACATATTTAACATATATAAATATAACAGCTGCATTTTATGCGGCTGTTATGTTTGTTTTATTTCCCGCTTGCTCCGGCAAAGACAAGAATTTGGCCGAAGCCATTACCGAGCGTGATTCGCTCCCCAGTATGAGGTCATTGGGAGTCACTACACTTATATCCGACTCGGGCATTACCCGCTACAAGATTATAACCGAAGAATGGACTGTCTTTGACAAAAAAGATCCACCTTATTGGGCTTTTGAAAAAGGAGTCTATCTGGAAAAGTTCGACAGTCTTTTCCGAATTGATGCCAGCATCAAGGCCGATACAGCTTATTACTACGAGAAAAAGAAATTATGGGAGCTGAGAAGTAATGTCAGCATCCGCAATCTGAAAGGTGACAAGTTCGATACCGAACTCTTGTTCTGGGATGAAAAGAAAGAAGAAATCTATTCCGATAAGTACATCCGCATTGAGCAACAAGACAAAACCATTACCGGATATGGTTTCGAATCAAACCAGGAACTCACCGAATACCAAATCCGGAACACTACCGGTATATTTACCGTTGAAGACAATAGTGCAGCCATGAACACTACTCCTAAGGATAGTATTTCATCAGACAGCACCCAAGTCCAACCCCAAAGAATACAACCTATCCGGAAACGTTAAATTCTTATGAATATCATCATACAAATCCTTATTACCATGGCATTCTCCGCTTTCTTTTCGGGAATGGAAATAGCCTTTGTATCGTCCAACAAGCTTCGTTTTGAAATGGATCGTAACGAACGTAGCATCACTTCACGCATCCTGTCCATTTTCTTTCATAACCCAAACAACTTCATCTCTACCATGTTGGTTGGGAACAATATTGCCTTGGTCGTTTATGGTATCCTGATGGCCGAGCTCATCGAACAACGTTTCTTAAGAAGTTTGATAGAGAACGATTTCCTGATAGTCCTTATACAAACCATCATCTCTACACTGATTATTTTGGTCACTGGAGAGTTTATGCCCAAGACATTATTCAAGATTAACCCCAACTTTACTTTGAATTTGTTTGCTATCCCTGCATTCATTTGCTATGTGGTGCTCTACCCCATCAGTAAGTTTGCATCGGCCTGCTCGGGAATCATCCTACGCATTATGGGGACCAAAGTCAACAAAGAGGATAGTGACAAGGCTTTCACCAAGGTAGATTTGGATTACTTTATTCAAAGCAGTATTCAAGATTCGGGCGATAATCAGGAGTTGGAAACCGAAGTACAGATTTTCCAGAACGCTTTGGACTTTTCAAGCATCAAGATACGCGACTGTATGGTACCTCGAACCGAGATTGTCGCTATTGAAGACACTGCCTCCATTGAAGAGTTGAAATCATTGTTCATAGAGAGTGGTATCAGTAAGATACTTGTCTATAAAGAAAATATCGACAACATAGTAGGATACATCCATTCATCTGAAATGTTCCGCAAACCATCCGATTGGACACAAAGTATCCGACAACTGCCCATCGTACCCGAAACCATGAATGCCAACAAACTGATGCAACTCTTTATGCAACAGAAAAGATCCATTGCGGTAGTAGTGGACGAATTTGGAGGTACAGCAGGTATTGTAGCTATGGAAGACCTGGTAGAACAGATCTTTGGTGAAATAGAAGACGAGCACGATACCCAATCATACGTAGCCAAATCCATCGGCAACAATGAATACGTATTGTCTGGACGCTTGGACATTGAGAAGGCAAACGAACTGCTTCCACTCGACTTACCGGAAAGTGACGATTATCAAACTATCGGCGGCCTCATCCTGCATCAATACCAAAGTTTCCCGAAAATTTATGAAATCATCAGTTTTGACAAGTTCGAATTCAAAATATTGAAGGTAACAGCCACAAAAATTGAGCTTGTTAAGCTGAAAGTGAAGGAATAATCGATATTTTTTTGAAATAAAGTAGATTGGATGATACATTTTTTGTATCTTCGTGCGCTAAAAATAAAGTTGAAAGAAATAATAAACAAAAATAAGTAAATTAAATGGCAACATTACAGAAAATCAGAAGCAAAGGACCCCTGTTGGTCATTGTTATCGGTCTTGCCCTCTTTGCATTTATTGCAGGTGACGCTTGGAAAGCAATCCAACCACACCAAGGCAGACAAGATGTAGGTGAAATTAATGGTGAAACTCTTTCTGCTCAAGAATATCAGGAGCTGTTGGACGAATACACCGAAGTACTTAAATTATCTCAAGGCGTGAACGCTTTGAATGATGATCAGTTGACATACGCTAAAGATCAAGTATGGCAATCATACGTAAACAACAAACTGATTGAAACAGAAGCTGAAAAGCTTGGCTTGTCTGTAAGCGACGCTGAAATTCAAGCTGTCATCGACGAAGGTTCTCACCCTTTGTTGATGCAGACTCCGTTCCGTAACCCACAAACAGGTGCTTTCGACAAGGATATGTTGAAGAAGTTCCTCGTTGACTATGCAAACTTGGGCAACAGCCAACTTCCGGCTCAATACGCTGAATATTACCAACAAATGGGTGCATTCTGGAACTTCATCGAAAAGAACTTGAAGCAATCATTGTTGGCTGAAAAGTATCAGAACTTGTTGGCCAAGTCTTTGATTTCAAATCCTGTATCAGCTGAAGATGCTTTCGCTGCACGTACACAGCAGACAGATGTTCTTTTGGCTGCTATCCCTTATTCTTCAGTGACAGACTCTACTATCACTGTTTCAAACGAAGAAATCAAGGCTCTTTACAAAGAAAGAAAGGAAACTTACAAGCAAAATATCGAAACTCGTAACATCAAGTACATCGATGTAATGGTTACTCCATCTGAAAAAGACCGTGCCGATGTATTGACAGAAGTAACAGAATATGCTAACCAGATGGCTGAAACTGAAGATATGGCTTCTTTCATCCGTTCTACAGGTTCTGTAGTACCTTTCACAGGTATTGCTATCAATAAGACTGCTTATCCTTCAGACATCGCTGCACGCATTGACTCTGTTAAGGTAGGTGAAGTTTACGGTCCTTACTACAACCAAGCTGATGATTCTTACAATGCTATGCAATTGCTTGCCAAGGAATCACTCGCAGACTCTGTACAATACCGTCAAATTCAAGTGTACGCTGAAACTGCTGACAAGACTGTTGCTTTGGCCGACAGTATCTATAAGGCTTTGAAGGCTGGTGCTGACTTCGCTGAATTGGCAAAGAAGTATGGTCAAACAGGCGAAAGCGCATGGTTAACTGCCCTTAGCTACGAAGGTGCTTCTCTCGATGCCGACA
>CAZJFI010000117.1:0-5067 GCA_964545265.1 uncultured Phocaeicola sp. | reverse complement strand
CATCCACTTTTTTTATGCACTTAACCATTCTCCACGCTTCGTAATGTAGGTGTGTAGAAATGCACATCCACTATTTAGGCACGGATTACACGGATTAACACGGTTTTTAGTGTATGTTTACATTAAATTTATCCGTGACGTGTTGTTGAGCAAAGCGAAAAAATCCGTGTAATCCATGCCTAAATTATAATATGACACACTCTCATTACAAAACAAATCATTATCTTTGTCCCAAATAAATCAAAAAGAAGATTATGAAAGGAGCCATTGGTGTTTTCGATTCCGGATATGGAGGGCTGACCATATTGGATAAGATACGGGAACTATTGCCTCAGTACGATTATATTTACTTGGGCGATAATGCTCGTACCCCCTATGGCACTCGTTCTTTCGAAGTGGTTTATGAATTTACTTTGCAAGCCGTAGAAAAACTCTTTGAGTTAGGTTGTCCTCTGGTTATTTTAGCTTGCAATACAGCTTCGGCTAAAGCATTGAGAAGTATCCAACAAATCAATCTGCCACAGATTGATGATACTCGTAGAGTATTAGGAGTCATCCGTCCCACAGCTGAATGTATTGGTGAGATAACTCAAAGTCGCCATGTAGGTATTCTGGCAACCAGTGGTACCATTAAATCGGAATCGTATGTCATGGAAATACATAAGCTGTATCCAGATATTATAGTAACCGGTGAAGCATGCCCCATGTGGGTTCCGATAGTGGAAAACAACGAATCTCATTCAGAAGGAGCCGATTATTTCGTCCGTCAGCATATCCATCGGTTAATGGAGAAAGACCCTTTAATAGATACGCTTGTATTAGGATGCACCCATTATCCCCTGTTGATAGACAAAATCAAAGAATTTGCACCTCCCCATGTTCGCATCATTGCCCAAGGCGAATATGTGGCTGAAAGTTTGAAGGATTATTTGCAACGACATCCGGAAATCGATACTCGATGTACTAAAACCGGCACTTGCCGTTTTCTAACGACAGAGAGTGAGAGCAAGTTTCAAGAATCGGCTGAAGTGTTCTTACGCCAAAAGGATATCCTTGTCGAAAGTATTCCGTTAGGATAACTATTTCTCCAACAAACGACGACTCAGATAACGGACGGGATACCATACAGAAAGGAATCCTACCACCCATACCGTTATAAAGACAAGCACCACATCCGACAAGTGAACACTTACGGGATAGGCATCGACTATAAAGGAACCTTCGCCTACACCTCCTAATCCAATAATGCCAAATTCTTGTTGTATAAGGCAAAGCACCAAGCCCAAGACGATTCCAATAACGGCACCCAACAAGGAGATGAGGCATCCTTCAAATAAAAAGATGTGGGATATCAATTTATTATCAGCACCTAAATTGCGGAGTGTTACCACATCAGCTCGTTTGTCAATAATCAGCATGGAAAGCGAACCTATCACATTGAAACAAGCTATCAACAATATAAAGGTCAGGAAAATATATGAAATAAGCTTTTCCACTTCCATAATGCGGAATGTGTCGGATTGTTGTTCGTAACGATCAAGCACTATAAACTGTTCCCCCAAGTGCTTTTGGATAGATTCCTTAACGTCTGTTGTGTTGGCATTCTCCTTCAATTTCAATTCGATGGAACTGACTTCTGTATCATATTGGAATAATTCGCGTACAAATTCCAAGGAAGCAAGCATATACGAAGCATCGTATTTCTGTTGGTTTACCGCAAAAACCAAGCCTGAAGAATACAAATACCCCGTTTCAAAACTGCTTGTAGGATTGGCTATATTGATTTTTGCTCCCCGTTTGGGGGTATATACTTCCAAGGGGTCAACGAAACGGATGCCTGTACCCAATACGGAAACCAATTCTACCCCAGGGATAACATAATCAACCACTTCGTCTTTCAAGACCATTTCCCCTCTTCCATACAAGATACTATCAATAGCCGTCAGTTGGTTGAAATTGTCTTGTATACCTTTAAGCGTAACCATGACTTGCTTTCCTTTATATTGCACCATGGCATGATCTTCAAGTGATTCAGAGAAAACATCCACTTCGGGCCATTGTCGCAATGCTTGAATCCGATCATCTTGCGCATCAAACACCTTTCCTGTGGTTGCTACAATCTTCAATTGGGGGTCGAAAGCGGTAAATAAAGTGGCTACTAAATCTTGAAACCCATTGAAAACAGACAAGGTACATATCAATGCTAAGGAAGCTAAAGCCACCCCACACACCGATACACCCGAAATCACATTAATGGCATTGTGCGATTTCTTGGCAAAAAGATAACGTTTGGCAATATAAAAGGAAAGATTCACCGCCGATTATTTTTTCAACAGTTCGTCGATGCGCTCAACATAATCCAATGAATCATCGACAAAGAACTTCAGTTCGGGGATGATACGCAACTGATGACGTACGCGTGAACCTAATTCAAAACGGATGGCTTTGGTGTTATTGTTAATGTTCTTCACAATTTCTTCTGCACGATTGGAAGGGAATACACTAAGGTAAGCACGCACAATACTCATATCAGGGCTGATACGTACCGCACTTACTGACACCAATACTCCGTTCATTGACTTTGTCTGAAGCAGGAATATCTCACTCAATTCCTTTTGTATCAGACGACATACTTTATTTTGTCTGGTCGTTTCCATAAAACTTGTATTATTTTTTTCTGATTATAGTTAATCCGTCTCGCAACGGTAATATTACTTTCTCTACCCGATTATCGGCAGCAATCAGGTCATTGAACTTCTTGATGCCGATAGTCTGCATGTCGGTATGATGGGGTTCTTCAAGCACATGGCCGTCCCACAACGTATTGTCGGCTATGATGTAGCCACCTGGCGAAAGCATTTTCAACACTTGTTCGTAGTATTCCACATACTTTCGTTTGTCGCCATCTACAAAGGCCAAATCGAATGTGATGTCCATGTGTGGAAGAAGCTCCAATGCATCGCCTATATAAAACTTGATTTTATCGGCATACGGAGAATTTTCCAGCCATGGGCGTGTGAAATCCTCTTGCTCATCATTGATTTCAAATGTATGAAGCATGGCTCCTTCCTCCAATCCTTCGGCCAGGCAAAGGGCTGAATATCCGCTATATGTACCGATTTCGAGCACCTGACGGGGACGGATCATCCGCACGAACATCTTGAGCATACGTCCTTGCAAGTGGCCGGAAGCCATTCGGGGACGCAATAATTTTACATGCGTATCACGATATAGCGCTTTCAGATAATCGGTCTCCTGATCGATATGCTGAAGAATATATTCGTCGAGTGCTTCAGTTTCTTTCATAATTCATTTATTTATCATCCGTAACTCATCGTTTTACGGAGTGTAAAACGACGTTTTATCACCAAGAAAACGACGTTTTATTCTTGCTTACTCAACATAGCCTCTACCGCCAATCGATAGGAGTCTAATCCAAATCCACAAATCACCCCTACACAAGCACAAGAAATCATGGACTTATGACGAAATTCTTCACGTTTGTGTACATTCGAAATATGCACTTCGATAACGGGCGTCTTTACCGAACGAATAGCATCTTGCAAAGCTATAGATGTATGTGTATAGGCTCCTGCATTAAGAATGACACCATCGAAATCGAATCCCACTTCGTGAATTTTATTGATCATCTCGCCTTCCACGTTCGACTGGTAGTATTCGAACGTAACATTCGGATAGCGTGTCTTCAGTTCTTCCAAATAATCTTCGAATGACTGGGAGCCATAAATGGAGGGTTCCCGTTTTCCCAACAAATTAATGTTGGGTCCATTGATAATTTGTATTTTTAGATTCTTCATGTCCTAACTTTTAGTAACTTTGTAGACAATTTGGGTACAAAGGTAGAAAAAGAAATGAAAACCGCCGAAGAATCTAAGGAGATATTGAGGAAATACAAGCAATATTTGAAGTTGGAGAAATCCCTATCGGCCAACACGATAGATGCTTATCTAACGGATTTGGACAAATTACTCCACTTCCTTTCTCAAGAAAGCATACATATATTGGATGTAACCTTAGATCATTTGGAAACCTTCTCGGCCGGTTTGATGGATTTGGGTATCCACCCCACCTCACAAGCGCGTATTTTATCTGGAATCCGTTCATTTTACCGTTATCTTGTTATGGATGGACACATGGATGCCGACCCTACAGAACTGCTCGAATCTCCCAAAACAGGTTTTCATTTACCCGAGGTTCTTACGGTTGAAGAAATTGACAATCTGATAGAAAGCATTGATTTGTCTACTCACGAGGGTCAACGCAACCGCGCTATGCTTGAAGTGCTGTATAGTTGCGGACTTCGGGTAACCGAACTCTGTACGTTAAAGCTATCCGACCTTTATTTGGAGCAAGGCTTCATCAAAGTAGAAGGAAAAGGAAGTAAACAGCGCCTGGTTCCTATATCCCCACGTGCTATCAAAGAATTACAATATTATTTCATTGACAGGAATGCCATAGTCATCAAGCCCGGATTCGAGGATTTTGTGTTTATCAGTAAGCGAGGGAAAAACATATCCCGCATCATGGTTTTTCACATCATCAAGGAATTGGCCGATAAAATCGGGTTAATCAAGAACATCAGCCCCCATACCTTCCGCCATTCGTTTGCCACCCATTTGCTGGAAGGCGGTGCCAATCTGCGTGCCATTCAAGCCATGCTTGGTCATGAAAGTATCGGCACCACAGAAATATACACCCACATCGACCGAAATATGCTACGAAGTGAAATCATCGAACACCATCCACGCAACATAAAATTCAGAGAAAAGCACTAAAAACACCATTTATATCATTATTTTGATATTTTTTCTCAAAAAAAACAGATATATAAGCCTTTCTTAAGATAGTTTTTCCTATCTTTGCCACAAAGAATGTTCTGTAAAGACGAAAAGTTGAAATTTATATTATATAAACGTTTAAATAATTAAAGATTTATGATTAAGAAAATGTATTTGCCTTTAGTGGCATTGTTGGTTCTTGCTCTTTCTTCTTGTAGCAAGATGGGTGAATTGTCTGCAGACTATTTCACAACCAATCCTGAAGTAC
>CAZJFI010000116.1:0-5132 GCA_964545265.1 uncultured Phocaeicola sp. | reverse complement strand
CAACGTTTCAAACCGGCAGCCACTTGTTGAAGGATACCGCATACATCGGCATAGTGCTTATGATCTTTCGGCATGACTTCGAGTACATCCACCAAAGCAGCAAAATACCAACCCATGCCACGCCCCCAGAATTCTTGACTACATCCCTTATAAGTTCCTTCTTTTTGTGCCCAGAAAGAGTTTTCATCTTCTGGTGTAGCCGACCATGCATGATAATTCAATTGCTTTTCGGCATTATAGGTAAACTTATGGATAGTCATGAACTGATGAGCAATGTCGTGCCAACTTTCTTCATTTTCTTCTACATTGTCTTTACCGAAAGTGTTTTGCCATTGCGCATAGATGGGCGAACCCATAAACAAACCATCCAACCACATTTGATTGGGATAAATGGCCTTGTGGAAGAAGCCACCGGCACCAGGAAGACCTACGGCTATACGTGAGTGGTCATACTTCAGTTTGTTGCGGATAACTGTAGTCGCATTCTTGTAACGTTCTGCATCCTTTGTATTACCTTTTTTCAATTCTTCATTATACAAAGCGAAAAAGATATTACCGGCCGGCAAATCATCGATATTGCTGGGGCGAAGTGCAGTTGTACCTTTGGCATTCATAATGTCCGAACCGTCTTCATTGGTGCTGAAATCGGCAAATGCCTTAACGGCATCGTAGTATTCGGTCTTTTCCGGATAATAAGCCCAAGTCTTCAGTACGGCATTGGCCACCAATCCCGATACATAATCCCAAGGAGTAGTACTTAAACTATCATGGTGACTACGATTGCAATAAAAATCAATCAATCCATGCGATTCCACCATTTGTTGTGAATAGGGGATAGGCTTCACCTCTTCTTTTTTGCCCGGTGTACAAGCCATCAAACAAAGCAAGAGCGTTCCTAAAATGTAGTTTTTCATAAGTAACAGTTTAACGTTTTACATATAATCTTTCAATTTCTTTCCCGTCAAAGGGTGAATGACTTCGGGGGCTATTTCCACCATAGGTTCGATAACGAATGGTCGTTCACACATCAGCGGATGAGGAATGGTCAATATAGGGTCCTCTATCACCCTATCGTCGAACAACAACAAATCGATGTCAATCAAGCGGTCGCTATATACTCCTCCTACCGATTTCTTTGTCCGACCCAATTTACGCTCTATCTGTTGGGTTATCTCCAACACCTCAAAAGGCGAAAGCGAAGTGTCCACTCCACAAGCTGCATTCAAAAAAGCATTGCCCGAATCAAATCCCCAAGGCTGGGTAGTATAGAAAGCGGAAAGGGAAACAACCTTCCCAATCCGTTCTTCCATTTCGTTTATAGCTCTGCGAAGGTTAGCCTCTTTATCACCCAAATTGGTGCCGAGGCTGACATAAACCCTGTGCATTACTTGTCCAATATCAGCATGGCATCACCGTAAGTACCAAAACGGTAGTCTTCCTTCAATGCCACCTTATAAGCATCCATAATCAAATCATAACCTCCATAAGCACATACCAACATCAACAAGGTGGAAAGCGGCAAGTGGAAATTGGTAATCATGCTATTGGCTACAGAGAAGTCGTAAGGAGGGAAGATGAATTTGTTGGTCCATCCTTCGAATTCCTTCAAATGGCCATCGGTACCTACAGCTGTTTCGATGGTACGCATAACGGTAGTTCCTACCGCACAAACATTCTTTCCGGCATCCTTAGCTGCATTGACAAGGCGACATGCATCTGCTTCCACAAACATTTGTTCGGAATCCATCTTATGTTTGGTCAAGTCTTCCACATCGATATCGCGGAAATTACCCAAACCGGCATGCATGGTAATAAATGCGAAATCAATACCCTTGATTTCCATACGCTTCATAAGTTCACGACTGAAATGAAGACCAGCGGTTGGAGCAGTTACCGCACCTTCGTTCTTGGCAAAAATGGTTTGGAAACGTTCTGCATCTTCTTCCTCTACCGGACGTTTGATGAAGCTTGGCAACGGAGGTTCACCCAAAGCATACAATGCTTTCTTGAACTCATCGTGAGGCCCATCATAAAGGAAACGGAGTGTACGTCCACGTGAAGTGGTATTGTCAATCACTTCGGCTACCATAGAATCATCTTCACCAAAATACAATTTATTTCCGATACGAATCTTACGAGCCGGGTCTACCAAAACGTCCCACAAGCGGAACTCTTCATTCAATTCGCGTAACAAGAACACTTCAATACGTGCACCTGTTTTTTCCTTGTTTCCATACAAACGTGCAGGGAATACTTTGGTATCGTTGAAGATAAACACGTCTTTGTCGTCAAAATAGTCCAAAACATCCTTGAACATCTTGTGTTCTATTTCTCCCGTCGATTTATGTACCACCATCAGACGAGATTCGTCTCTGTACTTGGCCGGATGCAGAGCAATCTTTTCTTCCGGTAACTTAAATTTGAATTGTGACAGTTTCATATCGATTTATGATTTATTGATTTATAATTTCTTGTTCTTCCAACCACTCAGGGAAACTTTCCACCTGCATACAATCCTCCAGTTTCACATCTCCCACCCGAGTACGTACCAAAGCAGTAAGGTGTGCACCGCTATCCAGCGCTTCACCTATGTCACGAGCTAATGCACGAATATAGGTTCCCTTGCTACATACCACCCTAATCTTTATTTCGGGTAGATTACATTCCAGTAATTCTATTTCGTCAATGACCAATGTCTTGGGTTTAAGGTTCACTTCTTCCCCCTTACGTGCCAAGTCATAGGCTCTTTTACCATCTACCATACATGCCGAGAAGGCCGGTGGTATCTGTTCAATACTTCCTATGAACTTCTTCAAGGTTTCTTCCACCAATTCACGGGTAATGTGCTCCGTAGGATAGGTTGCATCTATTTCCTTCTCCAAATCATAGGAGGGGGTAGTGGCACCTAACATCAACGTAGCCACATATTCCTTGGTATGATATTGAAATTCCTCTATCCGTTTGGTGGCTTTCCCTGTACAGATAATCATCACTCCCGTAGCCAATGGGTCGAGTGTACCTGCATGGCCCACCTTCAACTTTTTCACCCCCAACTTACGACAAAGATGATATCTTATCTTATTGACAACCGCAAACGAAGTCCACTTCAACGGTTTATCGAAACAAATTACTTCTCCCTCTTTAAAATTCATCACATTATAGTCAAATTATGCCCCATCAGCAACATTACCAAAATAATGCCACCCACTACTATACGATACCATCCAAACGCTTTGAAGCCGTATTTGGTAACAAAACTGATAAAGAACTTAATGGCCAACAATGCAACAATGAAAGCCACAACATTTCCTACTATCAGCGTAGTCATATTATCCATAATCAGTTCCGTGCCACCTTCCTTCAATAGCTTGTACATTTTATATAAAGTAGCACCGAACATGGTAGGAACAGCCAAAAAGAATGAGAACTCAGCAGCTGCCTTTCGAGTCATGCCTTGTGACATACCCCCTACAATGGTTGCCATGGAACGAGATACACCCGGTATCATGGAAATACATTGATACAAACCTACCATAAAAGCCCGCTTTTCGGTAAATGGAGTATCTTCACTTCCTTTATTGAATATCTTATCACAATAAAGCATGAATATCCCTCCAAGTACCAACATAACAGCTACTACCACTACACTTTCCAACATGGCATCAATGGCATCGCTGAAGAGAAGTCCCAAAACAGCTGCAGGAATAAAAGCGACGAACAACTTCCAATAAAAATCGAACGTATGCAAAAAGCGTTGCAAACCGTTTGCTCCTTCAGGAGCTGGGGTATGATTCAACTTAAAGAAGCGTTTCCAATAAAGCACCACTACCGACAGGATGGCACCAAACTGAATAATAAAGGTAAATGCCTTCACAAATTCAGTACTTTCTACTCCCAAAAGGTTTTGTGCAATAATCATGTGTCCTGTAGACGATACAGGCAGAAACTCCGTCAATCCCTCTACTATCGCAATAATAATCGTTTCTATAATACCCATACCGTGAATCAGTCTTTTTTAGGTTTCTTCAATATACCATAAATCATAAAGATAAAGCCAAAGAAACAGATGGCAGGGGCTATCTTGATACGACGTACACTAAAAATATCGGGTTCGAATGTTCCTTCTGTTGATCCTGGTCCTGTCATCAACAGGAATCCTAAAATAATGATTGCCATTCCTATAGCCAATAGAATGAAATTGGTTTTTCCGAAGGCAAGTTTCTGTTTTTCCATATGATTCTATTCTTTAAATAATTACTAAATATAATAGAGTGTACTTGCTTTCATGCGCAAATACTTATTGATGGATATGTAAGCACACATCCAGGTAATAGCTACTCCAAATACAAATACCGACAACAACACCCACAACATGGTTTGCGGAGTTACAATGTCTATCAATTCAGGCTCGTATTTGACCAGCATATAAGCCATACCCATTAAAACGGCATCGGCCAATACGGCTGCTAATATGCCAATCCAAAGGTTACGCACCAAAAAGGGTTTCCGAATAAAGCCCCAACTGGCTCCTACCAACTTCATGGTATGAATCAAGAAACGTTTGGAATAAATAGCCAAGCGTATGGTATTGTTTATCAAAGCAAAAGAAATGAGGGTAAGCAATGCAGCCAAGCCCAACAAAAGCATGCTAATACGCTGAATGTTACGGTTTACAGCATCCAACAAGTCTTGCGGATAGCTTACTTCCATCACCTTTTTATTCTTCAAGATTAGTTTCTCTATCCAAGCAATACTATCCGAATTGGCATATTCGGCATTGAGTTTGATTTCAATGGAAGCAGTAAAAGGATTATACCCTAAAAATTCGGCCGGATCGGTTCCCATGGCTTCGGTCTGTTCTTTCAAAGCCTGTTCCTTTGAAATGTATTGCGATTCTTTGACAAACGCCTTCCCGTTCAATTCTTTTTGGAACTTCAAAGCCTCCGGTTCTTTCATATCGTCACTCACCAAAATGGTGAAGCCAATATTCTCGCGAACATAGTCCGACAAGTTATTGGCCGACATCACAAAAAAGACAACCATTCCCAACAACAAAAGTACCAACATGGTGCTGATGCTGGAAGTGATGAACTGCATATTAAAAAAAGAACCCGATCTTCTCA
Organism: uncultured Phocaeicola sp.; assembly: GCA_964545265.1. Taxonomy (GTDB): domain Bacteria; phylum Bacteroidota; class Bacteroidia; order Bacteroidales; family Bacteroidaceae; genus Phocaeicola. Next base: position 9 of record CAZJFI010000116.1, on the reverse strand, counting down.
CTTTATCCA
>CAZJFI010000115.1:0-5173 GCA_964545265.1 uncultured Phocaeicola sp. | reverse complement strand
CTGCGCAAGGAGATAGAAGTGGTAGGGGCAGGGCGTACCGATGCCGGGGTGCATGCCCGACTGATGGTGGCGCACTTTGATTACGACGAGGCGCTGGATGTGCAATTGGTGAAGGACAAGCTGAACCGATTGTTGCCTCCTGACATATCGGTGTACGAGGTGAAGCCGGTGAAGCCCGAGGCCCATGCCCGTTTCGATGCCACGTATCGCACCTACAAGTATTATGTCACTACCCGCAAGGACCCGTTCAACCGGCATTATGCCTGGCGCTTGTTCAACGACCTGGACTTTGCCCAAATGAACGAGGCCGCAAAGATACTCTTTGACTACATCGACTTCACCAGCTTCAGCAAGCTCCACACCGATGTGAAGACCAACAATTGCAAGATAATGCATGCCGAGTGGACACAAACGGGCGAGCACGAATGGGTATTCACCATCCGGGCCGACCGATTCCTGCGCAACATGGTGCGTGCCGTGGTAGGTACATTAGTAGAGGTAGGCCGTGGCAAGATGACACTCGAAGGTTTCCGTCAGGTTATCGAGAAGAAGGACAGATGCTCGGCGGGGAACTCGGTGCCGGGACATGCGCTCTTCTTAGTGGATGTGGGGTATCCGGAAGAGTTATTTTTATAAGGTTTTAATAAGGTTTAGATATGTGGTTAGTATGGGCGTTCCTGTCGGCAGCATTGCTCGGCTTTTACGATGTATTCAAGAAGCAGTCCTTGAAGGAGAATGCGGTTATTCCGGTGCTTTGTCTCAATACATTGTTTTCCAGTTTGATATTTCTTCCTTTTATCATCCTGTCGGCCACTTCGTCGGTATTGGATGATACGATTTTCCATGTACCGTCATCCGATTGGGAAGTACAGAAATATGTATTGTTGAAATCGTGTATCGTTCTTTCGTCGTGGATATTCGGCTATTTTGGCATGAAGAATCTGCCTATTACCATTGTAGGCCCTATCAATGCTACCCGTCCTGTTATGGTTTTGTTGGGTGCGTTATTGGTCTTTGGCGAACGGTTGAACCTGTATCAGTGGATAGGGGTACTGATGGCTATCTTTTCTTTCTTTATGCTGAGCCGTAGCGGGAAGAAGGAAGGAATAGACTTCAGGCATAACAAGTGGATATTCTTTGTGGTGTTGGCTTCTTTCCTGGGGGCGGTGAGTGGCTTGTACGATAAATACTTGATGGCACCCGTCGATCAAGGAGGTATCGGCCTGAATCGTATGGTGGTGCAATCGTGGTATAATATCTATCAGTTCTTTATGATGGGAGCCATGTTGATGCTTCTGTGGTGGCCCAAACGGAAGAGTACAACGCCTTTTCATTGGCATTGGGCCATTATCCTGATATCTATATTCTTATCAGCAGCCGACTTTGTTTACTTCTATGCCTTGAGCTTGGATGGGGCTATGATTTCCATCGTATCGATGATTCGACGGGGAAGTGTGATTGTTTCCTTTATCTTCGGTGCCATGGCATTCCGCGAAAAGAACCTGAAGAGCAAAGCAGTGGACTTGATTCTGGTGCTGATTGGTATGGTATTCCTTTATTTGGGAAGTCACTAAAATGTCATCCTGAACGTAGTGAAGGATCTGTATACATAAAGTGAATGTTCTCAGGTTCTTCGCGATGCTCAGAATGACATGATAAGAAGGAAAAGTCTATTTTGAATAATTCTTTTTCTATTCTTCGATAATAATATCGTAACTTACATCGAATACTCCTTTTGGAGGAAGCACCTGCATCCATTCGCGATCCTTGAATTCGCCTTGATAACCAATGGAGTCGCAACGACCATACCAGGGTTCGATACAAACGAACGGGCAATCGGGCTTGGTCTTGGTAGGCGACCATAAGGCTACCAGAGGTGTGTCGAATTCCAAACTGAGATGCGGTTTCTTCGCTTTGTTGAGCAAAGTAATTTTTTTCAGTTGCTTGTTCTCGAAGATGTAAGTGTCGCAATCAAAGGTATGTATATCTACCGGCATCAAGCCATCTGCATCCAACTCCAATGAATGTACTTCGGGCGAAACGCAACCCTTTTCTACGGGTGATATGTACTTCAAGTCCTTGTTGTTGTCGAACTTGAAATAGCAACGTTCTTCGGTTGTAGCATCGAAATCGGGGAAATAGAAGGCGGGATGGGCGCCAATCTGGAAATACATGTCCAAAGCTCCCATATTCTCTACGCGCCACTTCACGGTGATGCGATTGCCATCGAGCAGATAGCCTATCATCAAGCGGAAGGGGAAAGGGAATTTTCCGAGTGTGTCGGGCGTACTTTCCAACCAATAGACTATTCCATCGTCGTCCTTGAAAGTTACTTGAAAATCCATGTCGCGGGCAAAGCCGTGCTGGCCAATTTCGTAGGTATTCCCCATGTGGCGGTATTTGTCTTCCCATACGCGTCCTACGGTAGGGAAGAGCACCGGTGAACGGCGTCCCCAGAACTTGGCATCGCCTTGCCACAGATATTCCTTACCGTCCTTCTGGATGCTTTGAAGTTCGGCACCATGCTGGGATATCTGTACTTTAAGTGTAGCGTTTGAAATGATATCCATAGTTAATGTATTTATTTATCAGCCTGCTTTTCTTCCTTCACTACTTCGGCGGTATATTTAAATTTGGCAAAGCCCTTCTGTAACTTTTCGATGTTGGTCTTTTCGGCATCGTAGGTTACGCTCACGGTCTTGGTAGGGATATCGCACTTCAAACCCTTTACACCCTTTTCGTAAGGAATGTTTTTCTTTACTTTAGCTTCGCACTTTTCACAACAGAGTTGCTCTACCTTGAAGATAACGGTGCGGATGTCCTTGGCCATTACGTGAGTAGCACTCAGTAACATGGCCATGATAGCGATGATTCCAATTCTTTTCATATGCTTGATATTTAAATTTAATTTTCGATTAATTGCGTGGTAAGTTCCAACGAACACCGATGTATACCTTACGTCCATGCATCGGTCCCCAAATCATACTGGAGTCGAAGGTGTTTCCCCATGGATTGTCAGCTCCGATGATGGGATTCTTTTGAACAAAATCGGTCAAGTTCTCACCACCTGCATAAACCGACCAATTGCGGAAATAGCGGGTGACTTGTAGGTTGAGTTGTTCGAAACTATCGTATTCTTTTTCCCAAGAAAGGTTGCCATTGCCCAATATGTATGGATTCGGCATGCGTCCACCACCGTTCAATTGCAGGGTAGCATCGAATTGCCATTTGCCCAACGGAGTTTGGTAAGAGGCGGTAAGCAATCCCTTGTATTTGCCGGTAAGCGGTTTCTCCAGCTTTCTGTCTCCATAGGTACATTTTACATCGGTCAACCGATAAGCTGCGGTAAGGCTGAACCCTTCGAAGAACGGATAGGTGGCTTCTACTTGAAGCACGTGGGAGTACGAATCGCCCTTCAGATTATAGAAAGACACTTCGTGTGGGTTGCTATCCATATCGATAACTACCTGATTGAGGAAGTTGGTATAGTAATATTCGGCATTCAAGTTCAATGTCTTGCCAAACAAAGGGATGTAGCTGGCTATGCTTACTCCATAATTCCAGGCTTCTTCCATATCAAGGTCTTGGGCTATATTCATAGTGCGACTACTTGAAAGCAGATAGTTGTTCTCGGCCAATACATGGTGACTACGATATCCCTTTCCTGCCGAAAGGCGGAAGTTGACATATTCGTTGGGGCTGTACTTGATATGAGCACGTGGGGTAATGAAAAAGCCATGTTCGTTGCTATGGTCCCCACGGATACCTGCCATCATCAGCCATTGGTCGTTCAGGTTCAAGGTGTATTGGGCGTATGCACCTGCCACGTTTTCCTTGGTGTAGACATATTGGGGATGCGAACACATCTGATTGTTTTGAGGGAACTCATACTTCTGGTCGTATCCATCATGATTGAAGCTCAGCCCTGTAGAAAGACTATGTTGAGGGGTAAACTCAGTTTCGAACATCAACGAGGCATAGAAATTGTTTTGGTCAACATTGTAGTACTTATGCCCATATGTTGCATCCTGATTGTGGATAGAGCCTGAAAGAATCAAGGCGATGTTGGTGTTCTTTTCTCTGTCGAAAATATAAGCATTCTTGGCAAAGGCTTCGTAACGTTCAGTGTCGATGCCTACCTTATAAAGTCCACCGGTGTTAGTGGAATAATGGGGGGATTGTCCGCTGGTTCGTTCTTCTTTCAAGGCTCTGATACCTGCCTGGAAAACATAGTGATCGCCCATATAGGCCCATCGGTTGAAAAAGTTGTATTGCTCCACTTGAGGAACATCCAAGAAGCCATCCTTGTTCTCATCGTGAGCTTCCGTCTCGTTTTCGTAATGGGCAAGGAGAGTGGTGCTCCATTTGTTCTTGAACTGGATAGTAGCATCGGCATTGGCTTCGTAGCGTCCTGCTGTACTTGCAAAGAGGTTCAGTGCCACCCAATCGGCTTCCTCCAATTGAGGCTTCTTGAATTCCACGTTGATTTGTCCTGTCAAGGCTTCGTATCCGTTCTTGACCGATGAGGTACCTTTGGATACCTGAATGCTATGCATCCACGGACCGGGTACATATCCCAATCCATAAGGAGCTGCTGCCCCCCGATAGTTGGGGATATTCTCGGTGAGCATCTGTACATAGGTACCCGACAAGCCTAACAACTTGATTTGCTTGGCACCTGTAGCTGCATCGGAGTAGCTTACATCGACCGATGGGTTGGTTGTAAAACTTTCTCCTAAATTACAACATGCGGCTCTACAGAGTTCGGCACCATTCAGCACATCTTCGTTCAAGATGCTGTTTCGCATCTTTACAGTACCCATCTTGCGACTCACTACGTTTACTTCGCTTAATTCCACCCCATCGTTTAGGATAATATCCAAGGGTTGGGTGGTATCTGTCACACGGATGGTATCGTTTTGATAACCAATGAAACTGATGATAAGTCTACGTTCGTTGTTATTGGGTAAATCAATGGAAAAGTGTCCCTCTTCGTTGGTAATGGTACCTGTAGAACCGTTCATCCAAAGGATGTTTGCTCCGATAATGGGGGTACCTGTATTGTCTTTTACCGTACCTTGCACTTGGGCAAACGAATGGAGGGAAAGAAAAGAAAAAAGTGTGATGAGTAGATATTTCATTCTTTTTTATCGTTAATTCTGGCGCAAAGATA